>JACDDS010000007.1 GCA_013816805.1 Chitinophagales bacterium
ATCAAAAAAAGAAGCTGTATAAAACAATTACAACGATGATGATAGAATAAAAAAGAAAAAATGACACTCGAAGACAATAAAAATCTATTCCCATCCCTAAGGCAAAATCATTTTCAGGAACACCCTATAAAAAGTCTTAAAAACAAATCTAAAGGTCCCGCGCTTAACTCAATGCTTTACCGCGGAGACACGGCGGAGGGTAAAAGATCTTAACTCCTCATTCCTTCAATATCTTTTCCGTGATTTCTCCCCGATCCGTTTCGGCTTTAAGCAAGTAAACTCCTGCTGGTTGATCCATAAGATTGATAAAAGCATGAACAAAACCATTAACCGGCTGCAGGGTGGTACCATAGATTAAATTACCTACGGTATTATAAATGCTGATAAGCACTTCATGGTTAACTCCTGTTATGCTGAGTTGCGCTTTCTTATAGCAGGGATTGGGATAAATGCTTTGGGTAAAAGCAACATCATTTATTGGCGGTAGTGCCGTAAAGGTTGTATCGCAGGCGCTGCCTTCGAGAGCGCCAAGGTGATAGTTGGGCATATTTGGGAATCCACTAGCCCAAGCGTTATAGTAAAGGGTATTCGGAATAACAAATTGATTTTGTACAAAATTGCATTTCTTTCCTGCTGAATCAGGTGAATTAATAACATGCAGTGAATGATTACCATCATAGCTACAGATATAAATTGTACCATCAGGTGCAAGTGCATGATTGTAAAAATTAACCGGTAATGGATTTAGAAAACCATTGTACTTATCAATAAGTATTCTGCTCGTTTCAATATCCGCTGACTGCAGATCAAACTGAAATAAATAATTCCAATGATTGGCGCTAATGTATGCAAATCGTCCTGATGGCGAGAACGATTGTCCTTCGAGTTGATAAAGAGTATCACTTACTTTAATTTGCTTTCTATTGCTTAATTCTCCGCTGCATCGGTCAAAATCATACAGCTCAAATACGGTCGAATCTCCATTGTTTTTAATAAAATGGGTTCCCTGCTGGTTAAATTTCATATTTCCAAAAACACCTCCCCCACCAGCATTTATACCGTTATAAGACATACCTATATCCTGACTGTATGGACCATGAATTCCATCTTTATCGATTAGAAACCTATAATATCTGCTTGTTCCATATTCATGACAAATTAGCCACCAGTCCCGTCCATTACCATGCTTAACTCCTTCCACTCCATTGTTGATAAGGGTATCTTCTAAAATGACAATTTCCTTTTGATTTTCTATAACTACCCCATTGCCATTATTTCCGGATATATCTACTACATCGCTAAATAAATGTGTGCTGATTAATAAGTTTCCATATGGTGGCACATTGATATAGTTAAGATCAGTATGAATGATATAGTATTTATTTGGATCATTTGGAAATGGTATTATCATAGTCCCATCGGGTATTGCCAATGCATCATAGCCATAACTTAAATAATCGCCAATATTCAAGCTATCGCCATTTTCCATGATTTGAAGATCTCTATTGAATATACCAAAGCCATTGGTGTAAAACATCAACTGACCGTTCGTATCACAAAGGCTTGAATTCGTAACGTCAATATAATTATTACCAGTATGAAAAGTTATTGCCTGAGGTGGTTCATAATTGAAATCTATTCCCGAACCAAAGCCGTCTATCCATTGATTGTATTCGTTTTGAGCAAAACAGGCAAATTTCCAGAATATCACCAATACAAGTACAATTGAAATTTTAGAATATAATTTCATTAATGAATTATTAAAATTTTTGCTGTCTTTAATGGGTTATTTGAAGAAATATTAATTGCTAAACAGCCAGAAGCAATGGATTGTGTATTCACTCTAAGAGATCGCTGACCTGCTGGAATCGTTGTCTTCAAAACTATCGTTCCTAATAAATCGTAGCCTAAAAGAACGATTTCAGAATCGTAAGGCTGCAAAAGTTCTATTATAAACGACTTATCTGCAGGATTTGGATAGATTTTAAAAGTTTGAGATCCAAAATTTTCATCAAATGGTTCTTCTTCTCGACAAGACATTGAACATTCACTTGTTGCAGTAGAATTAGCTTCTCTTCCTTTTATCTGATATTGATCGACTGTACCTCCCGTATAGTAATTGTAACTATTTATATATATAGAATTATCGCAGGGACTTCCACTATGAGGATAATAAATCCTGGTCAATCCTCCATTAGAACTACTGGAATAGGTTTGCCACGCATTTGTACCATCGTAAAAAGATGCGGGCTCCCAGCTATTACTTGAAAATTTTTGACTGCTGCCAATATTTCCTGCATTAGCCAAATTGCTTAATGCAAATCCATAGTGGTTTTTAAAGAATCTATTACAAAAAATTGGAGCATCTCCATCGATTTCTGAACCACTTAATGTTAGGCCTTTATTAACGCCGTCCATCTCGTTCTGTTCCACATCAAAATCTGTTGCGTTTTCAAGATAAAGGCCCGTAGTACCTGAAGTATAGTTAGTTACAGAGCTTCCATAACCAATAGTATTGTTATTGACTTTGGAACCATCGCCTCCTATAATTTTAATTCCATAAGTGCTTACCGGGTTACTGCTGCTCATGTTAATGACAGTGCCGTAGCTTTGGACATTACTGTTAATAGCTTCTATGCCAATGCTTGCCGAATTTATAGTATTGGCTAAACTCAGATTTGAAGGATCGCCAAAAATAAAAGTAGAAATGCCTTCAAGATATATTGCACTTCCGGCATTGCTGCTTCCGCTAAAAGTATTGGAAGTGACCGAGGCATCAAAGCCGAACCGGTAATCTTCAAGATGTAACTGCTGATTGTTGTTTTGAAAGGTTGCAGAATTGATAACCATTCTGGAATCTTTTGTTGAAAAGATGGCTGTGGTGGCATCCTTGATAATGGGGCTTGAGGAGCTGCCACTTTTATTTATAATAAGACCATCATCGTTCCGTAGATTCCCTTCTATATCAATACCGTCCCACATGCCGCTGCAGGCCCCCTTCAACTGAGTACCGTTGGAGACCGTTAGCTGGCAGTTCGGCTCTATAATAATCTTTGCGCCGGGACCAAAAGAAATATTGGAGCAGTTATCCAGTGTAAGATTTAGATTAATTAAGAAAAGCCCGTTTATAGTTATGGTGTTGCTGTAATTTTTAATTTCTGCCACATCATCCAGGGATATACCATTAGTGGTAAAGTAAGTATAAGTGCCGTTTAAAAATTCGACTAGATCGTATGCTGTTAAATAGTTACTTCCGCTTTGACCCGTTTGAAGATAATCATTGGAAAATGGATAATAAGCATTACTACCAGTGCAACAATCCAGCACATGAACGGTAACCTGGTCAGTAGTTGCGGTGCAACCGGGAGGAGTGGCAGTTAAGCTATATGTATAGTCCCCTGAACTGCTGGTAGGAGGTGTAAATTTAGGGTTCGCAGTGGTAGTGGAATTCAGATAAGGAGAATGTGCTCCGGACCAAACCAGGGTTTGAGAAGGATATGAGATTGTGCCACCTAACTGCGGATGATTATCATCCTGATTTCTTAAACATACATATACATCAGGTCCTGCATCTGCCTTAGGGTATACGGAAGCCGTAACCGTTTGTTCATTACAGTAACATTTGCCATCGGTGCCGTTTACGACGTACGTAGTGGTGGTTTGGGGATGTACCTCTACCGATGTGCCTTCACTGGTATGCACAAGCGGATTGCTTGATGGAACATACATATCCACCGAAGGGTACCAATTAAATTTAGAGCCTGACGCCGCCCCGGATTCGGATAAGGTTACTGCATTACCAGGACAGATGGTAGAAGGAGAATTAACAGTATAAGCAGGCGCCATGCCTACCTGAATCTGAAGATCAATGGAAAGGCCTGATGCAAAGGCCGAGCCTGTAGCACCAACACTGTAAGTAGTGGTAGCACCAGGCTTTAGAATGGCCGTTGCTGTCGGTTTGTTATAGGTGATGGAAGCGGGAGCAGGATTGATGAAGTACTCGGTTCCCCCACTAAGGTAGAGGGTAACGCTATCCCCAGGGCATACGGAAGTGTTGGAAACTTGTATATTCGGCGTAAGCTGATAAGTAAATGGTAAGTTATCGAGCGAGTTTTTGATTAAGGTTATGCTATAAGCAGGTAAGATAATAAATGACGAAGGAGAGGCTCCCAGAGATGCCGTGGTCTCCTTTATTTCTCCTGAATGACCGGTAATAAACCCAAGGGGATTTAACGAAGTGGTATAACCGGGATCCTGCGTAGCTTGAACATACTGCCCGCCGCAAGGATATAATCCACTAGTATAAATAAAGGTGCTGGCCCCGGTGAGGTTTAAAATTACCGCTATATTACTGTCGGTAATAGAATACTCTTGGTTTTCATCCGCCGTACTGCTAAACATCCAACCATAAACGCCGGGATAATAATTACCATCTTTATCTTTATTCTGCGTGGCGCCGGGAACAGTTATTTCTCTTGCTGTACGTGCATTTTTTGCCGCTAAGCCAATGTACCTTATGCCTGCACCGCTTGCCGCAAGGGCATATTTAACAGTTGCAGGACCAGAGGAGCCAAAACCATTGTCATCCTCAAACAATCCGCCTTTTGTTGCATCGGCTATCATGGTATGGAAAGTAACATGAGTGATTTGTGTATCGTTAAGAAACCGTAATGCCATTGCAGCAACAAAAAGGCTGTGTGCCCAGCGCCCGGCAAGGTTATATGTTCCATCATCTAAATTAAATTCTGTAATCCAGCCTTCTTTATTATAATCAGTAAGCAATTTAAATTGTTCCTGCAGGTCGTTAACGGGGTCATAAGCTTCCAGATCCTGGAAAGCAACGAATGGTTCGCTAAAAACTATAGGAAGTACTGTGTTCCATAAAGTTACTAAATCATAGTCGTCCAAGTTTTCTGATGAGATTCCAGGAATTGATTTATCGAGCCCTGTAGGAGGGTATACGTGAAAGGTAAGGGCGTCAATATTGTCCATATATCCGTTTACAAAAAGATGATTATTCCATTCGTTTCTTCGTTCGGAGGGTGGAGATAGTTTTGTGGTAGCAGCAACCGCAGCGGTTTTAATACCGGGAAAATACTTTTTTATCAATGTGCTCCATCCGTGGGCCGATTTTGCATAATTATCGGTTCCGGTTTCGAAACGTATATTGGTTTCCATTCCATCGAGATAAAATTCATTTCCTAGCTCAGCATATCTTACTGCCAATCCAAGGCAATGTGCCTTGAATAATTCTCCAACCTGTGTACCGCTATCTGAGGTCACGAGGTTAAGAGCAAAAATGGGAATGGCAGCAGTTCCATCGGTCAGGAACCGTAAATCCTGTAAGGTATTTGGCAACGGCGAAGCTGAATTATTATCCCAGGGTAAACCATCCTGGGCGAAATCGGGGAGCGGAAAAGGATCGTAAAAGGTTCGTGCATCACCGCTTGAGGAAGCTGTGGTAAAAGTGTAAGGATTATAACTGGTATTATAAAGCGGATTGTTGTAACCACGGAACCAGCCGGTTCTCCAGTTCCACCAATTTGAAATACTTCCTCCCGGATACCGTACTAAATCCGGGTGCATAGCAGGAGCCTTCGTTGGAGGTCCTGCGTCAACTCCTTTACCTGTACCTAATCCAATATCACCCTTTGTTATATTTTCTCCGTTATTTCCTAGGTAGTCTTCACATTTTCGCGACTGAGGAGCAAGATTTGGATTTAAGATGGCAATGAAATAAAATCCACATGCACTAATTGCAATATATCCCACTGTAGCCAAAGTAAAATTCCCGTTAAATGAAGAAATGTTTGCATTTCCACCTGAAAGAAATATCCCATTTAAAGCAGAAGTGCCAGATGTGGTGATATCATCGCGAACCCTAAAATAAACCTGGTTAAAATTTATCCCTATTAATTTAATGGTTCCGGAAGTTACCGATAACGATCCATTTATATCAAAAATAAAATACGAATTTATATCACCTTGTAACTTCAAAGTATCAGTCAAGGTAGCATTTCCGGTAATCCTATAAATGCCAGAGGAATAAGTTTGACTGTTTAAGATAGCTGATATGGATGTCGCGGAAAGCTGTGAAATTTTAGTTCTTGCAGTATCGGCATGACGCAAAGCCAAATTTACGATAGATGTATTAATTAAGATTGAATCGCTGGCATAAACACTATCCACAGATGAACCTGAACCTACAGCACCTTCTACATTAATAATACAATTGGAACTACTAATATTTCCTTGCGCAAGCAAAGGGAATCTCTTGACAGATTTAATATCGAAACCAGTTACCGTTACTTTAACCGTATCGAATCCTATGGAACCATCTGCATCAGTGACACGTAAGTAATATTGAATGGTGGAAAACGGTATGGCATGCGGATTTGATACACTTGCATTATCCAGCGCATAAGAGGTAACCCATTGATATGTAAATGGAGATATGCCCCCGGTAGCGGCTGGAGTGCCGCCAAGAGTAACCGAGGAACCTAAGGAAATAGTTGCGTCGTTTCCAGCGTGTGCATAGACCGCGGATGATCGTTTGCCAATCGTAAAATAGCTCAATGCATTTACTGAATTGTTTGATTGCATGCTGCCGCTCGATATTGTACCTGTTACCACCACAGGTCCGGTATTATTCCATTTTCCTCCATCCCATTTTGCAATCCTTAATGAGGGTGTAGTTACAATATCACAAGTACTATTATCCCAGTACAGAGTTACCTTAATTAAGCTAGTGCCTAACGTCCTTTTCAACATCCAATACTCACATTTACTAATATAGGTTAATGAATCTTTTTTAATACTTACATTTTGTTCCGTATTAAAGTATTCAGCTCTAAAAGCATCGGTGGTCAATGACGGTGCAGTAATCGCAATTGGTTTGTAGAGACTTCCCTTCCCCACAGGAAATGTAAACGAAGTATTCCCAATCTTTATGACCGGTCCTTTGACAAAGCTACTATTAGAAACACTAGTGGCTGTTGCTCCACTCCTTAGCGTTAAAACATTGGTTGTGTCCGTAATAATATAACCATTGACTAAATCCAAATTATTAGAAACTGAAACTGCCTTCTGCAACGTTATCTGTCCCCCATTTTTATCCACCACCATCTTATACAACTGTGGTGATACTGCACCATAGATAGCCTGAGCATTTGTACCGGTGAATTTGAAAGTCGTATTCCCTATGGAAGTTAATGACGTATTGTTCCATTTAATATCCTTCAATATTTTAAGAGTTCCGCCATTGATGATACAGTCAGCGCTTTGCGAGGTAACGAATGTATCAGCTACTTGTACGGTACCGGAAATAGTGTGTATTCCTCCTAAGCCAAACATTTCCAGGTCGTAGAACTTCATGGTACCGGATGAACTATTCTTCAAGGTGTTATTGTAGTAGCACATCACCCGTGAGGTTCCTTCATTGACTGTTCCTGCGATATACTCCCACATGGTGCTTCCACCCATACCTATTCTCCCCATTAAGGTTACCGTTCCTCCTGTTTTATTAAATTGAATATTTGGAAGCTTCCCCGAGATGCTACTTCCCTGGTTATCATTAATAGTTTGGGTACCCGTGCCATTGACAATGATAGTGACTGTTCCACCTCCCACGGATGCTGTGTTGGAACTTAAAATATTACCCGGTACTTCAATGGTTGAGCTGGTGGTGGTGTTCAAAAAGAGTTGATTGCTTCCAGAAAGTGTCAGCTTATGATCCACCTCAAGGGTAATGTTCTTAATAGTAAACTGTGTTGTTTGTGATGGAGCAGTAAATTCAGCATCATAGAAGATGTAGCGACTAGTGTTGGCTGATGAATTGATAACGGTAGTAGTGTTTGAGGCTTTTTTGAAAACAACTTTACCACTGTTGTGGGTGAAGCTTCCGGTTTTAAGCGTTACATCACCTGCTAGGGTCATGGTACCGGACGTACTGGCGAAAGCGGTTCCGTCAATAGTAAATGAGCTATTGCAGTTGATGGTAGCACTGCCACCACTGAAGGTGCCCCCTTTCAGGCTACCGATATCAAAGGTGAGGGTCTTGCCTGTATTAAGAGAAACGGTGCCGGTGTAGGCTGAGGTCATGGTTATTTTCCCAACGGTTATATTAGTATCCATCACCGCATTGGTTGTAGCACAACTTCCATTGAAAAGTATGGTATCTACAGAAGTCGGAAACACCGTTGCTACTGCACCGGTGCAGCTGCCGATACAGTAATTGCTCTTTATCTTCATGCTGGTAGAACTACCTTGTGGTTTCCAGTAGAAGTTTTGCTGTGAGTAACTATTTGATGAAATGGAAAAGAGTAGAGAAAAAAGAAGTGAGGACAGTAATAGTTTTTTCATGGAGGGAGTTGAGCTTATGGAAAAAAGGAGAGAAACAAAAGAATGAGAGTATAACCGTGACTAGTTGGAATATGTCGCCTTATATTCCATCTCAGCTACAGTATTACCTTCCACGGTAACTAAAATATCCATGTAATAGTCACCATGAGAAAAAGAACCTATTGGTAGGATGAGCATGTTGTCTGCTTCGGTCAAATTGGTTCCTAAACTGAAAGTTTGATTGGATAGATCACTGCTGTCCGGAGCTGAGCCGATGAGTATTTGTACCGATTGTACTGGAAGGCTATCTGAAAGAAATACAGTGAGGTTGCCGGATGGCCAGTCGATGAAAGAATCGAGGATCTTGGTTTGGGCTCTTGAAAAAAGCACACTTAAAAAAAGCGCACAGAGTGTGGAGAAAAATTTCATAGTAAGGTTAATTAAAATGGAGTACTAAAAATATATAATTGATGTAACAAAACCAAATTTCAATAGCGGCTGCATGAATTTAAGATAGTGGTTTAATTTATCTTTATATAACAGGGCATACCATTCCTAATGCATACACTGCAGTGAATTTCAACGACTGATCAATAACTTCATGAATAAAAAACTTCATATCAAAATATAACATGCTGATTGACTTTCTCAACCCTAATCAAATTATTGCTTTAGAATTTTATTTTAGTTTTCTTTAATACCTTTAAATCTTAATCATAATACTCATGAAAAAATTATTTTTTCTTTTTCTGCTGTCAGGCTGTGCGGTACGACTGTTGGCTCAGGATGTTAATTTTTTAGATGGTACCTGGGACCAGGTGCTTGCTAAAGCCGCTGCTGAAAATAAATATATTATGGTGGATGCATATACCGCCTGGTGCGGACCCTGCAAGATGATGGATAAGGAAAAATACCATGGCAATGCCGAGGTTGCAACCTTCATTAATGCCAACTACGTTGCTTATAAATCTGACTGCGAGAATGGACATGGTGTTGACCTGGCCATGAAGTTTAAAGTGCGCGCATATCCTACCGTATTACTATTTAATCCACAGGGGCAATTGGTATCAAAATTTGTAGGATATAACCCGAAAGAAGATGAATTCTTAAAACCATTCCGCGAAGCGCTTGCTATAAAAACAGCAAAGGTTATGGCTTATGACTCCAGGGTTATCGATCCGGGGTTCCCTGATTTTTATAAAAAAGCATTTACCGCAAACGGGATTAAAGGAACCATGCCGGATAAGGATATGGTTGAAAAATACCTTGATGATCAAAGCGATAAATTTTCAGAAGTTAGCTGGGCCGTGTTATCTGTTTTTAATGCGCCCGGAAAGTATCAGCAATTCTTTCTGACTAATTATGAAAAATACCATCAGCTCTACGGTGCAGAAACAGAAGATATTATTCAAAACCTGGTCGGTAAAATGAGCCAGCAGGCTAATAAATCTCACGATGAAAAAGTCTTGAAAGATGCGCTCGCAATGGTAGACCAGTATATGGCGCCCGACCAAAAGGATGACTATAAGATGTATGTTAGCACCTCATTTTATGCAGGTGAAAATCACTGGAAAGAGTATGTAGAAGCGTTTGATGAATATTTTAATAAAAAGGGAATGGACCAGGAGACCCTTAACCAGGTAGCATGGACCATCTATGAAAAATGTGATGACCCAACCTGTGTAAAAAAGGCTTTGAGCTGGATGGATAAGATCAATCCCGATATAAAAGATTATTATATTATGGATACCTATGCCGCGCTGCTCTTTAAGGGTGGACGCTCAGATGAAGCTGAAAAATGGGCACAGAAGGCCATTGACCAGGGGAAAAGCGAAAACCAGGAAACGGCATCTACAGAAGAATTGCTTGGGAAAATAAAATCCGCTAAAGGCGGAAATAAATAAATATTCTACAGTAGATAATATTTTTTCGAATTGCCCATTCCGTAACTATGGATGCCAAACAATTAGCTGCAGAAAAAGCAGTAGATTATGTAAAGAGCGGAATGGTAGTAGGTCTCGGTACTGGCTCAACAGCGAAATATGCAATAATCAAAATTGGTTCCATGGTGAAGCAAGGGCTTCAAATTAAAGCCATTGCCACTTCACTGCAATCAGAGACCCTGGCAAAAAGTGAAGGGATTAATATTACTTCATTTGCTGAGGTTAAGAGCATTGATATTACTATTGATGGTGCGGATGAGGCGGACGCGGAATTTAATCTTATTAAAGGCGGAGGAGGGGCACTCCTGCATGAAAAAATCGTTGCAGCTGCAAGTAAATTTTATGTAATAGTAGTGGATGAAAAAAAGCTGGTAACGCAGCTTGGAAAATTTCCTTTGCCCGTAGAAGTGATTCCTTTCGGGTGGGAAGTGACAAAACAAAAACTGTTGCAACTCGATTGCACCACTAAGCTAAGGTATGCCGGTAAAATACCTTTTGTCACGGACAGCGGTCATTATATTATCGATTGTCATTTCTCACGAATAAACGATCCTGAAACCCTTCATACAAAAATTAATAATATCCCCGGTGTTGTTGAGAATGGTTTGTTTCTTCAGATGGCCGATGAAATAATTGTGGGTTATACGGATGGCAATTTAAAAACAATGAAACGTAATGATATTGAATGATGGATAGTCAAGAGAATTAAAAAATTAAAGTTGAGGGAAGTATCAAACGCTGTGGCTTATAATTACATAATGAATTTTCCAATACATCAAAACCTGCCACGGATAGGTGTGATAGTAATGATTTTGGTTGTCTTTGCATGCTCTGACAAGGACAACACTTTAACAACAGATGCCTGCTATGGAACGTCCTGCCTGAACGGTGGTACCTGTCTAAACGGTTCCTGTAATTGTCCCCAGGGGTACGCTGGCTTTCATTGTGAAACCAAATTGACTCCGGTTTCCTTAACCATAACCGGAATAGAAGTAAGCCTGTTTCCCCTCACTGATTTTAGCGATAATATGTGGGATGCATCGGACCGTTCTAATCCTGATCCTTATATATTGTTAAACCCCGGACCAGCTACGGTATTTTCTTATTACAAAAGTGAAGTAGTAAATAATGCAATAGCTCCTCTAAGCTATTCAAATGATCTTCCTTATACGCTTTCCAATATTGATCAGGGCTGGAGTATTTCAGTCGTGGATGACGATCAAAGTGAAGGTTATCAGGATCAGATTATGGGAGGTTTTTATTTTACTCCAATATCTTATGATACAGATTTTCCTCAGACGATTGAATTAATTTCTTCCGTTCAATCTTTGTCAATTACATTAGCCGTAATATGGAATTTTTGAAATTTAATCAATCTCAAAATGCTGTTCCAATCAATTCATCTGCATAAATAGAATCGTTATAAGTAAAACAATTTTATGCCCGCGGATGTTTCACATGAACCATAGGATTCACTCACTATTGTAAGGACAAATGTTAAATTAAAAATACAATGGGCCGAACTATTAAGAAACCGTTAAACATTCCATTACACTTTTCGCTATAAAAATGTGTGTGTGCTAAAGGTTGTTCCTTCAAGTACTCATTAAAATTTTACATTAATAATATTTACCGGTCGCGAAATTTTAATATTATAATGGCTGATGACGATCTGGATGATGCTGCGTTTGTGATGGAAGCTCTTGATGTTGTGGATCCTCATATTGGACTAAAGCATGTTCCAGATGGACAGTATCTGATAGATATGCTGCATGGTTTGGGAAATTTACATACGGAAAGACACGCGCCCCTAATCTTATTGGATCTAAATATGCCACGCAAAGGAGGATTGGAAACATTAAGAGAAATCAGAAGTAATCCTTTCTTAAACATACTTCCGGTTTTAATTCTTTCCACGTCTGCAAGTCAAAGAGACATACAAGAAGCATATATAAACGGGGCAAACTGCTATGTTATTAAGCCCTTTACCTTTAATGACTGGATTTACCTGATGAAAGGATTAACGCGTTTTTGGTTAAGAAAAGTAATTGGAACGTTATAGTAAATGGAGCTTTAGAGCACCGCTTCTATTAACCTTAAAAACTCAATCACATTATTAATTACAGGAAAATTGGAATAGAAGTAATAAGGCTTCGGCCATTATACCCGTGTAGATATTAGTAAAAAAGCTAACTTAGATTTTACAGTATTGTTATGTTTTTTTTAATTCTATTAAAGTAATTTCCGGTGAAATCCCCAGACGTCCAGGATACGCTAGAAATCCCAATCCGCGGTTGACATAAAGATATTGATTTAATTCCTGATATAACCCTGCCCAATGTGGGTAAAAATATTGTGAGGGACTCCAACGTATAAACCCGGGAATTTCGATACCCATTTGGAAGCCATGTGTATGACCGCTGAATGTAACGTCTACATCCTTATAGGCTTTTGAAACTTCTGCATCCCAGTGTGTCGGATCATGGCTCAATAGCAATTTTACCTTAGCTTTCTCTGAACCAGCATATGACTTAGCCATATCACCATATTTCTGAAATCTTGTTCCCCAGTTTTCCATACCAATGATTGCAATCTGTTCTTCAGGGTTTCCTATTAATACATTCTCATTTCGCAATAAATGCCATCCTAGCTTTTTATGAGCATTGACAAGCTGATGAAGATTTTCGCGTTTGGCTTCTTCGGTAGGCCATGAGCTATAATCGCCATAGTCATGATTTCCCAGAATGGAATAAATACCTAATCTGGCTTTAATATTTTTAAAAATGGAAATGAAAGGCAAAATCTCGTCTGAAGAATTATTAACCAGGTCCCCTGTGAAGAATACCAAATCCGGCTGTTGTTTATTAACCAGTTTTACAGCGTGTGCCAGAGGTGAAGTCACGGTAAAACTTCCGCTGTGAATATCACTGATCTGAGCAATCCTTAATCCGTTATATTTTTCGGGAAGGTTGGGAAGCAACAGCGAAATCTTTTTCACCTGGTAGTTATAGCCACCCCGGAATACACCATAGATTAAGCCGCTTAAATATAATCCCGATACAACTAACCCCATCTGTGTAAGAAAATTAGAACGGGAAATATTTCGGGTGGCATTAATATTTTTAAATGGGATAATTTTAATTGCCATCCACTGTAACCCGCGCCGCAGGTCATCAATGAGTAAAAAAGGTATCAGAAGTATTTTAGGCAGATAAAAAATGATTAGTGCACCAAGCCATATAACACGTAAAGTTTGCGGCAAATTGAAAAGGCTATAAAAAAGACTAAAGAAAAATATGCTTCCGACGGTAAAAGCCGTAATGGCAAAATATGTAATAGTGACAAAGCGTTTCAGTCCGGCAGATGAAAAGGTAATTGCGTGCCGTATGGCCTGAAAGCTATAAATATCAATTATAAAAATTACTGAAGCGAAAATGAAAATGGGAATATAACGACTCATTCTTTCAGATAAAAAGCGTGGCAAATGTCAGTAATATTGACGGGAGAAAGACTATTGTATTGTAGACCATGAAATTTATCCTATTATTTTTCACTTTAGTTACTGTCTCATTCTACCCTGGTATCACTTATTCCCAGGTAAAAGCCGATTCCTTAAATCCATTTACTCATGCAGATTCTTTACGCGGAATGCTTACTCCTGCCCGTTCCTGTTACGATGTAACATTTTATGATTTAGTGATGGGTATAGATATAAAACGCCATTCCATTAAGGGAAATAACACTATATATTTCGATGTATTGGCCGATTTTGATTCTATGCAGATAGACCTGTTTCATAAAATAAAAATTGACAGTATCGTTTTCAACCATGAGAATCTGAAATACCGAAGAGATCAAAATGCCGTATTTATTAAATTTCCATCCATACAAAAAGTGTTGGAAAAAAAATTGCTGACAATATATTATTCGGGCGTTCCTCAAGTAGCAAAATCACCGCCGTGGGATGGTGGTTTTGTCTGGAAAAAAGATGCGAAAAACCAGGATTGGATAGGTGTGGCATGTGAAGGAACAGGATCTTCGCTATGGTGGCCATGTAAAGATCATTTAAGCGATGAGCCAGATAGCATGCAGATCACTTTTACCGTACCAACGGGCTTGAGCTGCATCTCCAATGGAAACCTTCGTGATACCACGCCTGAGGCAAACGGCACTACAAAATGGCAATGGTTTGTCAGCTATCCTATAAATAATTATAATGTTACAGTTAACATTGCCGGCTATTCTCATTTCAGTGACTATTACTTAAGTGGTTCAGACACTTTACAGCTGGATTACTATGTGCTTCCGGATAATGTAAATGCTGCTAAGGAGCACTTTCAACAAGTGAAATTGATGATGGCCTGTTATGAAAAATATTTTGGCCGGTATCCTTTCTGGCGTGATGGATATGCATTGGTGGAAACAAATTATTGGGGAATGGAACACCAGGGAGCAATTTCTTATGGGAATAATTATACAAATAATAAGCAAGGCTTTGACTATATAATCGTGCATGAATCAGCTCATGAGTGGTGGGGCAATAATGTATCTGTAAAGGATGCAGCAGATATGTGGATTCATGAATCGTTTGCCACATACGCCGAGGCATTATTTATCGAATGCAATGCAGGTTACAATGCTTCCATTGATTACCTTAAAACACAACGATGGAAAATCGTGGACAAGCAACCTAATATCGGGCCTTACAATGTTAATTATGATGCAAAGGATAAAGATTTATACAATAAAGGGGCCTGGATGCTTCACACTTTCAGAAGTGTTGTTAATAATGACTCTTTGTTTTTTAATATCCTTTATGAAATTCAACAGCATTTTAAATTACAGACCATTACTTCGGATCAGTTAATTGCTTTTATTAATGAGGTTTCAGGAAAAGATAATACCGCTTTTTTTGATCAGTACCTTCACTACGCGGCTCCTCCAGTATTGGAATATAAAACCAGGCAGAAAGGAAAAAAGCTTCGACTTACCTACCGTTGGAAAACAGATGTAGGATCGTTTAATATGCCTGTGGAAGTAACGAGTGCCTCTTCTTTTTATTTGGGTAAAATGGTAAGGCAATACATGCTAATTCATTCTACCAGTGACTGGCAAACGATAACCTTCCCAAAATTAAAAGCAGAAGATTTTGATGTGAACAGTGACAGGTATTATGTAAAAAAGGAAAAAGTTAAATGAATATTATTTAATGATTGTGGTTCTTCATTAAATGCTCTTTAGGAATGGAGGCTACTTTTTTATCCAGTAGGCATTAATTTTCCATTTGCCGACCTGAAAACTTCGGATAGAATCAGCGTACTCTGCTAATCTGATTCCCTGAGAAACATATGCATGGTTAGACTCTTCCTCATCAGGCTCAGAAAGAATTACATCAGGATGAATTGCGTTGAAAATATTTTTATCATTCATAAAATTACGCCATACGGGTTTTGTGATAGCATCGCTTTCCCAACCTAAAGAAGGAGCCCATGGTCCGATCATTATTGCACTATTTTTTTTAAAAGAGGTGGAAAAATAATTATTAATGTCGCGAATGGCATAAGTACGGCGATGGTAAAGTTGACCCAGTTCGTATAAATTTATTGTTGTGAAAAGTATTAGCAATGAACCGCCGATAAACCTTGAAAAAGAAAGAAAAAACTTCTTTTCGTTTTGCAAATGGAAGATCAATTCAGCAATAACTACACTTGATAAAAGACCCGCAACAAAATAATAGCTGACTAAATAACGGGATGGCAGATAGGTCATTGTTAGCTTATGCAACTCCAGCAGAAGCCATACCAGAAGGAGCGGAAACAGTATCTTAAACTGACTGTGAACTGATCTTTTCCAAAGAAAAAAACCAAAGATAACAGTGATAAAAGACAAGGCATTATACAACCTTCCCTGTGGATTCAGCAGTAAATTTTTGATATTGCTCAACATAATTTTAGGAATTCCTGCAATTGCAGCGTACTTGTCGGTTGCTTCATTTTGTAGCATATAATTGAAGGGCCTGTTAAAAGGCAGGTACCAGCACAGCATATAAAATGTGATAAATAGCAGCGTGAAAGATACCGTCAGGAAAATATTCCTGGAAACGTTTTCGGCAGTAAGTAATTTTTTTCTTTCCAGTATATATATAAGAGAAACACATGCTGGAGCTAACAATACAATATATAAAAACTGGATTTTAGTATAATAAGAAAATGCGCTGAACAAGACAGAACATAATAAATGAAATAACTTCTTTTGCTCAATCGTGAACAGCCTGAATAAAAAATAGACAGATAAAAAATTCCAGCATGTGCTCATCATTTCGCTTAGGCTGAAATGGCTGTACTGGAATACGAAATATTGTATCAATGTGGTAAAGCAAAATATTACCATTACAGTTCTGTAATAGTTGTTCCGGCAAGAAATAAACATTACTGTAAGGACTATAAGGAGAACCGTTAGCCTGGCTACAATAAGATGGGTTCCGGCAAATTTCAGCGGAATGTATAACAGGAGATTGAATAGTGGTGTCTTAATCAAATTGTCACATTCGGTCATGTCTAAATCACCATGATTAATATAGTTTCGCAGCTGGCTCGTATTCAGGCCTTCATCAGTAAAAGCATCGCGGCTTAGAGAAAGATTAATATCCGGATCAGCATTCAGAAAAAAAAAATGAATCAATAAAATTCCCACCAATAAAATAAAGGGTACCCATAGTGGAATTTTAGGCATTGGTAACTAGTTTAACAGAGAAGGAATTTAGCGGATTTTAAAGATTAACCCGGGATAAAATGCTAATTGCTTTTTCAACCATGGAATCATCTACATCAAGATGTGTAACCATACGTACCTGATTTTTTCCAATAGGAATACATAGAATTTCGCTTTCTTTTAATAGTGCCGTGAACTTCTCCGCAGAAAATTCATCTTTCAGCTTGAAAATAATAATGTTTGTTTCCACAGGAAGCATCCAGTCCGTATAATAAGCTGTTTCTAAAAAGGCACCAATTGCTTTGGCTTTGCGGTGATCGTCTTTTAACCGGCCAACATGATGGTCGAGAGCATAAATCCCGGCTGCTGCTAAAAGTCCGGCTTGTCGCATTCCCCCGCCGAATATTTTTCTGTATTTGCGGGTACCTTTAATAAATTCTTTATTGCTTAATAGTAGTGAACCCACAGGGCATCCCAATCCCTTTGAGAGGCATACAGAGATAGAATCAAATTGAGGGCCTAGTTCGGCCGGCGCTATATTTAATTCTGCCAAAGCATTAAAAATGCGCGCGCCATCCAGATGAATTTTAAGGCCGTTATCATGGGCTGTTTTACCCAGCGCGATCATTTCTGGCAGCGTATAATAACTGCCGCCTCCCCGATTTGCGGTATTCTCAATGCTTACCAGGCGTGTATTTGTGTGATGATCATTTATGGGATTGATATTGTCAAGGATATCCTGTGGTTTTATGCGGCCCCGGTCTCCATGTATCAGCCTTACTGAACAGCCGGAGTGAAAAGCGATGCCTCCCGCTTCGTAAAAATAAACATGGTTGGTCCGTTCAATGATCACTTCATCACCAGGCTGAGTATGATTCTTTACAGCAAGCTGATTGGTCATGGTTCCGGAAGGGCAATAGAGTGCAGCCTCCTTCCCGAACATCTTCGATGCTTTTTCCTCCAGTGCATTAATGGTGGGATCTTCCCCAAAAACATCATCTCCTACTTCTGCATTCACCATTGCTTCAAGCATTGCTTTAGTAGGCCGCGTTACTGTATCGCTTCTTAAATCAATCATTTTTTTTGTTGAATTTCCTGGGATGCAAAATGATTCTGTAAACTAAATAATGTTAGAAACTTACGTGCAGCAATTTGCCAATAAACTCCGAGCCAAAAGCAGGCCTGAGTAATAAAGTAAAGATGATACCGCATAGAGCTCCATAAAAATGCGCATCATGGTTAATATTATCTATACCTCCTTTTCTTGCCATGTACCAGGAGTAAATCAAATATAAAACGCCCATCACAATTCCGGGCATTGGAAAAAAATAAAAGTAGACAGTTGCTAAGGGATTAATCAGAATGGAGGTAAATAAAACCGCAGAAACAGCTCCTGAGGCTCCAAGACTTGCATACCAGGAATCATTCCGGTGCTTGATGTAGGTCGGTAAATCTGCAGTAACCATACTTCCGAGGTAAAGAATTATAAAATAATAAGTAGCATGACTTCCAAAGTAATAATTATAGTAGCTCACTACTGCCTGCCCGAAAGAATAAAATACGAGCATATTGAAAAGTAGATGGGTCCAGTTGGCATGAATAAATCCGGAGGTTATAAAACGATACCATTGATTATAATTCTTTATCGCGTAGGGTCGCATTAGCAATCGGTTCATAAGGTCGGCAGAATTAAAAGCCGCGAATGAAGCCGCCGCATTTACCAATATGATCAGGATAACGATGCCCATATTATAAACAGGAAATAATATTAAAAATCATAACTAATATCATTAAAGTTTCTGCACTAATGGTGATATTTTTCATTTTTAAGAATGGTAAAGGTTCGATATAACTGTTCTGCAAAAATTATTTTTACGAGCATGTGAGGTAGTGTAAATTTTGAGAGAGAAATTTTTTCATTGCTCCGGTTGCTTAGTTTTTCGTCAAATCCATATGTGCCTCCTATTATGAAAACTAAAGATTTAAGACCACTGTTGATTTTTCCTTCCATCCAGGCTGCGAACTGATACGATGTAAATTCTCTCCCTTTCTCATCCAGCAATACCAAAAAATCATCGGAAGATAATTTTTTAATGATTAATTCCGCATCAGATCTTTTTTGGTCAAGAATGTCTTTAGCCTTCAGAGGTTTAATATTTATAAATTCAAATTCACTATAATGCTGTAACCTTTTCATATAACTTGAAAATATAGCATCTAAATTTGAATCGCGCAGTTTGGAAACAGCAAGTAACTTAATTTTCACGGGACAAATATAGAATACAAGGTCGGTGCTTAGTTATCATCTCTTTCTCCAGTATCTTTGCTAAAATTTCCATTTGATGAGCTGGTGGGAGGTAATTTTAATATTGTTAGCTGGTTGGATACTTGTTTTTCTGGAAGTATTTTTTATTCCCGGTATTACCATTTTTGCAGCCATCGGCGCAATGTCAATGGTTACAGGAGTAGTTCTGGCTTACGGTACTTTCGGAATTGTGTCCGGAACAATTACATTGATTTCAACTGCTTTATTTACTGTTCTTTCTATTATGTTCGGATTTAAATCAGGTCTTTTTAATGTGATTACTCTTAAAACTATTCAGCATGGAAAAATGAATTTAATAGATACAGAGAAAATTAAGGTGGGCGACATTGGAATTGCCCTTTCTAAAATCGGAACCATAGGGAAAGCATTGTTTAATGATACTACCTATGAGGTGGAATCTATGGGTGAATATATCGATGAAAAGACACCTATCGAAGTAATAAAGATTTCAATGAATAAAATCTTCATAAAAATGAAATTGTAGTCCATGGATCAAACTATTTTCCTGGCTGTAGTGGCAGCAGTTGTTATCATCGCTATTTTCCTGTTCTTATATATTGTACCGCTGAACCTATGGATAACTGCATGGGTTGCAGGTGCACCTATAGGAATCGGACAGCTGGTTGCTATGCGCATTCGTAAAGTGCCGCCTTCACTGGTAGTAAATGCGCTTATCAACTCAACCAAAGCTGGCCTTAAGGTTTCATCTAATGAAATTGAAACGCATTATCTCGCTGGCGGAAATGTGAACCAGGTTATACGTGCAATGATCTCTGCTGATAAAGCAAATATTCCGCTTAACTGGAAAATGGCTACTGCCATTAACCTGGCCGGCAGAGAGGTTTTTGAAGCCGTACAAATGTCCGTTAATCCTAAAGTTATCGACACTCCCCCTGTAACCGCAGTAGCAAAAAATGGCATCCAGCTTATTACTAAAGCCAGAGTTACGGTGAGGACTAACATTAATAAATTGGTAGGTGGTGCTGGTGAAGAAACAGTGCTTGCCCGGGTAGGAGAGGGCATTGTAAGTTGTATTGGCTCTTCGGCCTCACATAAAGATGTTTTGGAAAATCCTGATTTAATTTCCAAAGTAGTTTTGGCGAAAGGATTAGACGCCGGAACAGCTTTTGAAATATTGTCAATTGACATTGCAGATATTGATGTGGGCAAAAATATTGGCGCTCAGCTGCAAATGGATCAGGCAAATGCCGATAAGAATATTGCACAGGCAAAAGCCGAGGAGCGTAGAGCAATGGCCGTTGCTCAAGAGCAGGAAATGAAGGCACGGGCACAGGAAATGCGTGCCAAAGTAATTGAAGCAGAAGCAATGATACCACAGGCAATGGCTGAATCATTCAGAAGCGGCCATCTTGGAATTATGGATTACTATAAAATGCAAAATATACAAGCGGATACAAAAATGAGGGAATCAATCGGGGGGCCTCAGGACAAAAGAGAATGACGCCGCTTATTACAAATAAAGCCACATCATGTTTTTTTTCATGGTAAGTACTGTTATCACCTAATAATATAAAGCTTTCCCGAAAGGATATTCCTGTGTGATATATTTAACGATATACATTTCTTCAGTTAAAAGTGTATTTCATTCTGTATTAACTTTTAACAGTAATTATCCATTTTCCCCAGCCGTGGATAATTTATTAAAATTTAGAAGGCTGCCCATTGAGACAGCCTTTTAAATATATAGATTTTTTTAAAATAATATTACTTCACAGGAACGGGCCGCTTTGACTGAGGTGTTTCTGCCTTTAATACTTTCTTCCTGGTAAGATCTACCACAATTGGCGTAGCTACAAAAATGGAAGAGTAGGTCCCAAATGAAATACCAAGCAAGAGTGCAAAAGAGAATCCCCGTATAACGTCACCTCCAAAAATAAACAGGATGAGCAGTACCAGCAACACGGTAGAGGAGGTGATAACTGTTCGGTTCAGCGTCATATTGATGGCGTCATTTATTGTCTTCTTAGTATCCATCAGCGGATGCTCACGTAAAAATTCGCGGATACGGTCAAAAACAATTACGGTATCTGCTACTGAGTAACCCATTACAGTAAGGCATGCCGCAACAAATGACTCATCGACTTCTAAAGAAAAAGGCACAATGCCATGTAACAACGAATAGGCACCCATCACCATTAATACGTCATGCGCAAGGGAGATAATTGCACCAAGCGCGAACTGCCATTTACGGAACCGGAGCAGGATGTAGAGAAATATCCCAATTAAAGAAAACAAGATTGCCTTATACGCGCTGTGAAGTATATCCGCAGAAATGCTCGGACCCACTACCTGTGAGCTCAATTGATTCTTCTTTAAAAAAGTATCATAATCTTCATTCCCTACAAATTTTTGTAACCCCGAAAATAGTTTCGCATTTACAATGCTATCAGCTCTCGAAGTGGTTTCGTTTACATTATATCCGGTAGTTATTTTTACCTTATTGTTAGCTCCATACGTTTTTACTTCAGGCGCTACTCCTCCAAATGCATTGGTAAGTTCCGCTTTAACACTTTCTGTTGTTACATCCTGATCGAATTGTACGATATAGGATCTGCCTCCACTGAAGTCAACACCATAATCGAACCCTTTAGTAAAAATGGAGATTAAACCGATTACAGCAAGTGTACCGGAAATGATGTACGCATATTTTCTTTTATTTACGAACTGAATATTAAGGTTGGTAAGGTTAAACCTGCTTACGGGAGTGGAGAACTTTATATTCATACCACGTTTTAGCATCCAGTCAAAAATCAGATGCGCCAGGAACACAGCTGTGAACAGGGTCATAATTACACCGATATTCAAAGTAGTGGCATAGCCTAATACAGGGCCTAAGCCAAAGTAAGCAAGTATTAAACCGGTGATGAGAGTAGTTAAATGCGTATCGAAAACAGCGGAGTAAGATTTGGTGTGACCGTCAGATACCGCTTTAGCGAGGTTTTTCCCTTTAGCTAATTCTTCCTTTATACGCTCGTGAATCAGAACATTCGCATCCACTGCCATACCCATAGTAAGAACAATACCTGCAATACCGGGCAGCGTAAGCGTGGCGCCTAAGGATGCAAGTACCCCTACAATAAAAAAGAGGTTGAAGAAAAGAGCTATATCAGAAATAATCCCGGAGGAGCCATAATAAAGCACCATAAATACAAGGATTGCAATAAAGGCAATAACAATAGAGCGAATACCAGCCTGAATAGATTCTTGTCCCAGTGATGGACCTACCACATCTTCTGCAATAATGCTGGCAGGAGCCGGCAGCTTTCCTGTCTGTAAGATATTAGCTAAGTCCTTTGCTTCATCTACACTAAATCCTCCCGTAATCGAAGACCTTCCGTTAGGAATCTCACCATTAACTTTCGGAGCAGAATAGACGTAATCATCAAGTACTATTGCAATGTATTTATTGATGTTTTTACTGGTCATTATCTTCCAGGTTTTTGCGCCCTGGTTATTCATAGACATGGAAACTTCCTGGTTGCCATTAAGATCCACATCCTGCCTTGCACTGGTTACCTGATCTCCTTCGAGGGGAGCCTTATCAGTCCCAACAGGTTTCTTAATTGCATACAGTTCATAGACATTATTCTTAGCATCATAGGGCTTGGCACTCCACAAAAATTTAACGTCGCGGGGAAAATTTGCGCGAATAAAATCCATCTGCAGATATTCATTAACCCTGGCAGTATCCCTGCCGAGGCATTTTCCGACCATGGGACTTGGAGCCCATTTAACCTGGTTATCTGCAGGATCCTGATATAAGTTCGGAGATAAAATTGTAAAAAGAGGATTATCCTTTGCACCTCGTTGTGCATCGGCCGCAGCCGTGGCGCTGGTATCTTTATTTGTTAATGAACCGGTATCCTTAATAGCGGATGCATTTAATTCAGAAGATTTATCACTATCGGAAACTGACTGTAAAGGGTTATTGGATGCATTCAATCCACCGTTCACCAGCGGGTTGTCAGATGAATCTTTTTTTGCCGTAGTATCTGAAAGAGAGAGATGGTTTTTAAGAGCAGTATTCGCTGCCTCCAGATATGGATGAAAATCCTGGTTATCATAAGTCTCCCAGAATTCAAGAATAGCACTTGCCTGCAGTAATTTTCGCACCCTTTTCGGATTATCAACCCCCGGTAATTCTACGATAATGCGGCCTGTAGTGGGTTGTGCAGTAATGTTTGGCTGTGTTACGCCAAACTTATCGATGCGCGAACGGAGAATATTAAACGTACGGTCAAATGATCCTGATTCTTCGGTCTTAATAAATTTCAAGACCTCCTCATTGGTTGAATTAAATTTAATTTTATCTTGGTTCGACCTGGTAGAAAAAACTGAAGCCAGCTTTCCGTTTGGAGCTACTTCATTCCAGGCCTGGCCAAATAAAGTCACAAAGTCTGCTTCCGGCTGTGCACGCAGTTTAACTTTTGTCAGTTCAAGTGCTTTTATAAAAGTTGGATCAGTGCTGTTATCTGCAAGCCCTTTAATAAGATCTGCAATAGAAACCTGCAGCACGACATTCATTCCACCTTGCAAGTCGAGGCCAAGATTTAATTGCTGATCTTTACAGTCCTGATAGGTATATTTTGCAATACCAATATTATAAATGGTTTGGTTTGAAATGGAGTCAAGGTAAACCTGACGCTTCTTTCTGATCTGCAGTAATAAAGAATCTTTCACTACTGCATTATTAGCAGGCAGAGCAGACCCAATAGATTTACCATTTAGTACACTGTTTTCTGCAAAATTCTGAGCTTTCTTTTCAGCATTGCTTGTTACAAAGTTGAAGGATAACTGGTATAGACAAATCAGGATCAACGCTATTGAAAAAAACGTGATCAATCCTTTTCCTCGCATAATTATGAGTGGTTTAAAATTTTTGAAGAGGGCAAATATAGAATTAATCTACGAGTTGGGGAAAGGAATTGACCATGAATATCAAAGATCCTATAGAGTTAATACCGGAATAAAAAAACGGAAAAGATCAATAAGATACAAGAACAATCATATTTGATATAAATAGCCTTATCTCATAAATAGTAATAATGGCCGGCTACTCAAAAACACCTCTGGTAAAAAAGTTAGGGATTAAAGAAGATTATAAAATTGCTCTAATAAATCATCCTGAAAACTATTTTTACCTGTTAGGTAGTTTGCCCGAAGGAATAAAGGTGGCCGGCAATACAGAATACAATTTGAACCTGATTCATTATTTTACAAATAACCTGAAAGAATTAGAAGTATGCTGCCTTCTCTTTTACCACGGATTATGCCCTGATGGAATAATCTGGATTTCCTGATACAGGAAATCATCAGGAATCATTTCGGATGTTACTGAAAACTACATTCGGGAATTGGAGCTGTCAATGGGATTAGTTGACGTGAAAGTATGTGCTGTAGATGAAAAATGGTCAGGATTGAAGCTGGTTAAAAGGAAAGGCCTGAGATGATAATTTTATTGAAATTTACAATTCAGGTGGTTTCCATAACTATTCATAAGATTCTCGTGCTCTGGATTCTTATGGATAGAATTGAAATTAAATTGTTATTCCTGTTTCATATTCAATACAACCTGGGTAGCTTCATTTAAATAAACATCTTTCTTTAGGTTCTTTATAAATTGTGTATTGCTGGCTGCTGTAACTGAATCTGCATTTACCCTTGAAAGGTCCACGTCCAGATTCATAACTTTCAGCAGTTCACTATCGGCGTTGATCGCGTCGTATTTTTTTTGTTTCAGGTCAAGTTCCGCTTGTTGCTGGGTGAATTTTTTATAATTCAGTGAATAACTGGTATGCTCGCTTTGTTCCTTGAAATCATCTGCTTCTTCTTTAATTAATTGAAACGAAGGATTAGCAGCAAGACGTTTCTCACTTTGAGATTTCAGAATCTCAAGACTATATGTGGCATTCCATGGCTCATACCTGGCAGGTGTAACCTCGTCCCACTTTATAGCATATTTATCTTCCTTTTCACCATTGGGAATTTCAGCATACGGATCAGGAAGAATAATATCAGGAACCACTCCTTTCAGCTGTGTAGCCCCTCCATTAATACGGTAAAATTTCTGAATGGTAATTTTTAAAGTGCCGAGTTCGGGCAAACTGTTCTGCTGGCGTGAAACAAGATTATCAAGGTCGAAAAGATTTTGCACCGTTCCTTTTCCGTATGTGTTGTCACTTCCTATTATTACTGCGCGATGGTAATCCTGAAGAGCCGCTGCGACAATTTCAGACGCAGAAGCGCTATTCTCATTTACCATAACCGTTAAAGGCCCGCTATAGACTACAGCGGGATCAGTATCGGACATCACATTCGGTTTTCCTTCACGCTGGCGTACCTGAACAATAGGGCCACTGCTGATAAAGAGGCCTCCAATCTTTACCGCTTCAACCAGGGCACCCCCTCCATTGTCACGCAGGTCAAGAATAATTCCTGATACATCTGCAGCTATTAATTTTTGCAATTCTTTTTTAACATCATCCGAACTGCTTCTGCCGCCTTTTCTATCAACAGGTGCATAAAACTCAGGTAGCTTGATGTAACCAATTTTTTGGGATGCAGAATTTATAATTACGGATTGAGCATAGGTAGCAGCAATCACTACAATATCTCTGATAATGGGAATTGTAAGCTGGTTTCCGTCTGGTTTTTTAACCGTGAGCCGTACTTCTGTTCCTTTTTTACCGCGTATGAGCTGAATGGCTTTATCCAAACGCATTCCCTCCACACTAACAGGCTCCGCATTGCCCTGGCCAACTTTTAGTATTACATCATTGGCTTTTAACTGACCCTGACGCCAGGACGCGCTTCCGGGAACGATGCTTGTTATCTTAATTTCACCATCCCGCTGCTGAAGCTGAGCTCCAATACCTTCTAACTGACCTGAAATCTGGATATCAAAATTTTGTTTTTGAATCGGGGGAAAATACTCTGTATGCGGATCTTCAATATTTGCTATACAGTTAAGATATACCGCCATAAAGTCGTTATCTTCTAATTCATGCACCCTGCTGAAAAATTCTTCATTGTTTTTTTTGACCATAGCCCTCGATGCTTCTTCCAGCAGATCGAATGATTTTGCTTTTACAGTATCAGATTTTTCCATCGCCTTTTGCTGCGATACCAATTTATCGTTCAATTGCTGAAGCACTTGCAGCTTCATATATTTTCTCCATTCATCTTTTAATTTATTAGAATCGGGGGCAAAAGAAAGCTTATCACTATTCGTCTCAATGCTTTCATCATCACTGAAGGTAAAAGGTGATTCAATGGACAGCTTGCTGTAACGATATGCCATATCAATACGATTTCTATAGAGATTCATTACAGCGTCAAAAAATTCATACGAACTGTCATTTAGTTCATCATCAATAGAAGTCTTGTATTTACTTAACTGATCAATATCTTTTTGGGTGAAGATTTTTTTATTGTAATCAATCCTCTTAATAAACTCATAAAAGATTTTCCCGGAAAATGCATCATTAACCGGTTGGGGGGCATAATGAACCGCATTAAATCCATTCATGATAAGGCTGATCAGCTGGCGGTTATCCGCTGCCGGTTTTTCCATTCCGGCATATGAAAAATACAAAATACAAAGTGAGAAAGCGATGACAGAAAATACAACTGCTGTCCGCTTAAAGTTTACTGAAAGTTTTGACATTGAATATAGTTAACAGAGCAAAAATACATCATGCTGAATAACTCAGAATTGGCAAAAACAGTTCGGTTTTTACAGGGTTTGTCAGAAGCTTATTGAATATTGAGAAGCATATCCTGAGTCATTTCATTCAGATCAAATTGTGGTTTCCAGTTCCAGTCTTTTCTGGCTTCAGTGTCATCTATGCTTTCAGGCCAGCCGGCTGCAATATTTTGCCGGAAGTCAGGGGCATATTCAATGTTGAAATCGGGCATGTAATTAAGAATAGACAATGCCTGTTCTTTTGGAGTGAATGAAATAGATGCAATATTATAGGACGAGCGTAACCTGATTTTTTCGATTGGTGATTCCATAATTTCAATGGTGCCACGAATAGCATCTGGCATGTACATCATTGGCAGGCGCGTATCTTCTGACAGGAAACAAGTAAAAGTTTTATTTTTTTTTGCTTCAAAATATATATCAATGGCATAATCCGTGGTCCCTCCGCCTCCGGCAGTTTTATAGCTGATAAGCCCCGGATAGCGAACGCTGCGTACATCCAGTTTTTTCTTCTGAAAATAATAATCACACCATCTTTCCCCTGCCTGCTTGCTGATACCATAAATAGTATTGGGTTCCATTACGCACCATTGGGGCGTGTTAATTTTTGGAGACGTAGGGCCGAATACAGCTATTGTGCTGGGCCAGAATAATTTCTTTATGGCGTTATCAATACAGGCATCCAGGACCTGCCTTAAGCCTTTCATATTTACACGCCAGGCAAATTCAGGATTTTTTTCTCCCGTGGCTGAAAGTATAGCCGCAAGATGATAGATCTGACTCACTTTATTTTTTTTAATCAATTCATATAAAGCTGATTTACTCAACACATCCAGCCGTTCAAACGGGCCTGACTCTTTTAACTCTACGGATGGCTCTTTAAGGTCTGCAGCAATTACATTAGAATAAATTTTTCTCAGGGCAAGTGTTAATTCTGATCCTATTTGACCACATGCACCTATCACCAATATTGTATCATTCATACTTTAAAGTAAAGGTGACAAATGTAACTAAGTCGTACAAAACCAAAAGCCAGCTAATCGTCTATTTAATCTTGTCAGATGGAATACCATAACACAGTATGAAAGCCATTGATTGTTTCGATAAAAATCTTGGCCTCATCAATTTTTTTATTTTTACCGCCTCTTACTATAACCATTCATGAAAGAGAAAGCCGGCATAAAGCAAAAAGTACCGATATCCTCGGAGAGAAAAACGATTTCGCCTGATATTAAGATCGCTGTTTTTAATAAGATTCTGCCGCATGCTGCGGCAGTAATCCTCTTCGCTATTATCACGTGCTTGTATTTTTCACCTATGATCTTTGACAATAAAGTCCTTTTTCAGAGTGATATAGTTCAGGGCAAAGGAATGGCAAAGGAGCTATCAGATTACCGTGCACAGATGGGTAAAGAAGCTTTATGGACGAATTCCATGTTTGGCGGGATGCCGGCTTACCAGATTACCGTGTTTTACAAAGGAAATCTTCTGCAATACCTTGATGATTTGCTATACATGGGTTTCCCTCATCCCGCCCGGTTATTTTTTCTTGCCTTTCTGTGTTTTTACTTCTTAATGATTTCTGTGGGCATAACACCATGGTTATCGATAGCCGGAGCTATTGGTTATACACTCTCCTCGTATGATTTAATTATTATAGCAGCCGGCCACAATACAAAAATGCATGCAATTGCTTTGCTGCCGCTAGCTGTTGCGGGAATCATTATGCTGCGAAATGGCAGATATGTTTGGGGTGGCATTATTACAGCCGTAGCCTTATCACTGCAGATTTATGCAAACCACCTTCAAATTACCTACTATCTTATGCTTCTCATGATTGTTTACGGGATCGTAGAGCTGATCTATGCAATCAGGGAAAAAGATTTTAAGAGGTTATTAATTTCTGCAGGTGTTGCTGCAATAGCAGCCACATTTGCAGTGCTCACCAATTTATCCATGTTATGGTCTACAAAGGATTATGTGCCTTCCACCATTCGTGGCCCATCCGAACTTTCTTCAAATAAGCAATCCACCGGCGGGCTGGATAAAGATTATGCATATCAGTGGAGCTATGGTAAAATGGAAACTTTTACATTGCTTATTCCAAACTTTTTTGGTGGCGTCTCAGGATCGGAAGCTTCAGCAAACTCTCAATGGAGCAAGCTTATAAATTCGGCAAACCTGCCGCCGGATCAAAGAGATTCCTATTTGAAACACGAACCGCTTTATTGGGGAGATCAACCATTTACAGGGGGACCAGTTTATGTGGGAGCAATTTTTTGTCTTCTGTTTATACTGGGTCTGTTTCTTATCAGAGACCGGTGGAGATGGTGGTTGCTCACTGTATCAGTTCTTGCTATTATGCTTTCGTGGGGACGAAATATGATGTGGTTTTCTGATTTATTTTTCTACTATTTCCCTGGCTACAATAAATTCAGAGTAGTTGCAATGATTTTAGTGCTGGTGCAGTTTACATTCCCTTTCATGGGAATTATGGTACTATGGAAAATTATTCGCGGAGATTTTACCAGGCAGGAGGTAATTCAAAAATTGAAATGGAGCTTTTATATTGTTGGTGGACTGTGTTTATTTTTTGCTTTGTTCGGAACCTCCTTTTTCAGCTTTACCGGCAATAGTGATGTCAGGTACCAGAGCCAGCAGGAAGTTATAAACGCTCTTATATCCGATCGGAAGGATGCGCTGCGGACTGATGCTTTCAGATCGTTTGTATTTGTCTTATTGTCTGCATCAGTTATCTGGTTGTATGTAAATGACCGTATTAAGAAGAATATCTTTATGGGCGGAATTACACTGCTTATTTTTATTGACCTTTTTACAGTAGGGAAAAGGTATTTGACTGCCGATAATTTCACAAATCAAAACCAGTATAATGAAGAATTTCAGCCCACTGCAGTAGATCAGTTTATACTGAAAGAAAGCTCAAAAGACTACAGAGTATTAAATCTCGCTTCTGACACCTGGAATGATTCGCACACTTCTTATTTTCATAAAAGTGTAGGAGGATATCATGCTGCCAAGCTCCGGCGCTATCAGGAAATTATAGAGCATCAGCTTGATCGTAAGGATTTGGCTGCGAAGAAAAACCTGGGACCTAACATTTCTGTTCTGAATATGCTGAATGCAAAATATATTATTGTTCCATCTAAAGATCAGGGTGAACAGGTTCAACCTAATCCGGGGGCCCTCGATAATGCCTGGTTTGCAGACAGCATTAAAATAGTACAGGATGCTGATGAGGAAATGAGTGCTTTAAATGATTTTAATCCTGCGACTACCGCAATTATTGATAAACGGTATTCTTCCCAGTTAAGCGGTTATAATCCTGTCGATGATTTAACCTCCTCCATAGTTTTAGAAAAGTACGAGCCCAATGATTTAATCTATAAATCCACTTCTTCAAAGGATCGTGTTGCTGTATTCTCCGAAATTTATTATCAGCCGGGATGGAATGCATATCTGGATGGAAAAAAGACAGATCATTTCCGGTGTAACTACATTTTGCGGGGAATGCGCATTCCAGGCGGAAGCCATACTATAGAATTTAAGTTTGAGCCTGCCTCTTATTATGTCGGGGAAAAAGTTGCCTATGCAAGTTCAGTTTTAGTTCTTTTACTTCTTACTGGAGCGGGATTGCGGGAATTTTTAAAATACAGAACCCGAAATAGGAATCAAACCTAAGACTCTTTTTCGGGCTTATTTCCACTATTGAATGGCATTCCTTTTTATTATCTGCGTATTCAACCTTTCTTAATTAATGAGAAAAGTATTAATCATCACCTATTACTGGCCTCCTAGTGGCGGCGCGGGAGTGCAGCGGTGGTTGAAATTTGTAAAATACCTGCCTTCATTCGGATGGCAGCCTGTTGTTTATACAGTTGCGAATGGTGAATACCCGGTAATCGATGCTTCACTTGAAAATGAAATCCCAAAAGATGTAGAAGTAATAAAGAAAAAAATTTGGGAACCCTATGCTCTTTACAAATTTATTTACAGGAAAGAAAAGGAAGACCGGATTACTCCAAATACTGGTTTGTCTTCAGGTAAAAGTTCAAAGTCACAGCTGGCAGCGGCGTGGATCAGGGGAAATTTATTAATACCTGATCCACGTAAGTTCTGGATCAGGCCCTCAGTGAAGTTTTTAACAGACTATTTAAAAAAAAATCCGGTTGATGCCATAATTACCAGCTCTCCTCCACATAGCTTACAATTGATCGGACTAACCTTGAAAAAAAAAACCGGGTTGCCCTGGATTGTTGATTTCAGGGACCCGTGGAGCTCGTATTATTTTCTCCTAAACCTGCAACTTAATAAAAGGGTGATGGATAAACATCGCGCTCTGGAAAAAAAAGTGTTGGATACGGCGGACCGTGTTATAGTAGTTTCTCCTTCCATGAAAGAAAATATGGAGAAAATTGTACCTGGAAAAATTTCGGTTATCACCAATGGATATGATGAAGAAGATTTCTTGGGAATAGCAGAGGAAAGGACTGGTAATAAATTTTCAATGGTATATACCGGAACATTTCTTCCTACTCAAAATCCAAATATTTTATGGGAGGCTTTAGCCGAGCTGACAACTGAATTCCCCAAATTAAAAGATGACCTGGAGATAAAGCTGGTGGGCATTATTGATCCACTCATTCTTTCAGACATCACAAAACACCAGCTGGATCGATTTCTTGTATTACAAAATTATGTACCGCATAATGAAGTAATCAAGATTCAGAAAGCAGCATCCGTATTATTGCTCTCTGTAAATAATACACCAACTGCCAGAGAAATTATTACAGGCAAGCTCTTTGAATACCTCGGTTCCGGACGACCTATTTTATGCTTTGCCCCTAAGGATGGTGATGCAGGAAAAATAGTTCTCGATGCCAAAGCCGGTGTAGTAAATGATTACTATAACAAGGAAGCCCTGAAACAACAATTGGTTCATCTGTATGCTAAATACCGTGCTGGAACTTTATCAATTCAAAGTTCTGGTATAGAAAAATATTCCAGGAGAAAACTAACAGAAGAATTAAGTATTCTGCTCCGGGAAACAACAACCTCAGGAAATTAACGTGGTGTAATCATTTAAATCAATCATATAATTGTTTAAACTGAGCTCCTACTTTTTTAAGGGAAAAACGATTTTTATGAAAACCGGCAATGTACTCGTGATTGTAATTTGTAGTAATTGCTTTATTTATTTTATTGATCCAATCTTCAAGGTTGTTTTCACAGAGATAACCTAACTGCTTGTTTTGAAGCAGATCAGGAATCGGTTCAACGTTTGACGCTATTACAGGAGTACCAGTTGACAGCGCTTCTGCAACTACCACCGAAAATGTTTCAAATAAGGTAGCGTGAACAAAAAAGTCGGAAGCTCTCAACAGATCGCCCACTTCATCTTTTGAGAGGATTCCAAGCCTGTTAACAGAAATGGCAAGATTTCTTTTGTTAAGTGCTTCGGTCAGCTTATTCCCGGTACCGGCAATATTTAAGACTATTTGCCTTTCTGTTATCTGCTGAACCTTTTCTAATGCATCTATAAAAAGAGAGGGTATTTTATTTCCTGCCCAGTTAGCTATTGCCGAAAATGTAACTTTTAAATGGTCGTTTGGCTTTGGTTTGTAGTAATAAATAGATTCATCAATAACATTTGGAATAGTGTGCACTTTGCTTCCATCTGATATATATTTTATAAGGTTGCGTTTAAGATATCCGGAAACAACCGTTACAGCTTTTGCAGTATTGTAGGCACGTAATCCACTTGCTAAAAATATATTTTTGGTAAAAAACCGATCCACTTTTGTCCAGTGTTCTGTTATTATATGTGGAATTTCCAATTCCTTTGAAAGCCAGTATCCTATTATGCCACACGGGCTTATAACATTTGAATGCAGGAAATTAAAAATGATTTTTTCTTTTTCAAGTTTTTTAATTTCCTTTTTTGCCAGCCTGAACAGGAATGGCGTTATGGCATATACTTTTTTCCAATAGCGTGAAAGAATATTTATTTGTATTGTTAATACTCCGTTTTCATCTATAAAGGTTTCCGTATAATGTTCATAAAGCCGGTGGCTTTCACTTACATTAATAAATAGGACTGTAATATCTACGCCTGAAAATTTAATTGCTTTTACATGCTCTTTGACGAAAAGACCGGCAGATGAATTTTGCGTTGATGGATACCAGGCAGTAAGAAAGAGAACTTTCAAATAAATTATATTTTATAGGATTTCTTTCCAAGGATTTTTGCAAAACCCTCCACATTAAGCCGGAACAAGCTAAAGACAAAGCCAACAGCGGAGCGTGCCCGCCAGATGACATTAGTTAAACCTGGTGCAAGAATGGATTTCAGATAATCTTTGCGCGCACCGGAAAAATCTTTTCTTAATAATTTATATCGCCCCGATCGGGCATATGCAATTAAAATCAGGTTATCCCAAGACCTCTCTATGGAATTGAAATCAATTTGACTTACGATGTCATTATTTTTATTTTTTTTATAATGATCAATAGCGCATGCTGCAAGGCCTTTAAAAATTTCTACGGTGAATTTTTTGGTAACCTGGTTCCCGTAGGTTCTCCAGGCACCTAAAACGGCTTCATCAAAGTAAAATTTACCCTTCAAGCTTAACTCAAGAATAGTCGGATAATCGATCAGCGGCAGGTTCTTCCCGCTCTTAAAACCCCCAATTTGCAATAATATGAATTTACGGATCACAATAGTAAGGGCAGGAATACAATTCCTGAAGTAAAGTACCTTAAGTAAGTTTCCTGCAGGAGTATTATCGAAAAGGATACTCTGAGTTTCGTGCATATCCGGCTCTACAGAATCTATTTTTGTCTGGTCGGCATCAATAACTTTTGCACGTCCCCAGGTAAGTACTATATTTTCATCGGTTTCCAAAGCCTTAATCTGGAGCTCGAGTTTTTGGGATTCCCACAGATCATCACCTTCCAGGATTGCTATGTATTTTCCATTTGTATTATCTAAGGCGAAATTGTAGGTTTCTACCAGCTTAAATGCACCTTTATTTTTTTGCGTGAAGAGTTTGATTCGGGAATCCTTAGTGGTATATGCTTTTGCAATATGTTCTGTATTATCGGTGCTTCCATCATTTACGATGATCATCTCCCAATTTAAATAAGTCTGATTTAAGGCAGATTGAATACAGGCATCCAGGAAACGTGCATGGTTATACGTAGGTGTTATAATAGAAACTAAAGGGCCCTCCATACATTTTTACTTTACGGGTCTCATCACAAATATTATTTCTGCACAGGGAAACAACCAGCAGAAGTTTTCTTCATAAAATTCTTTTATACCATTATTTAGATTTACAATTTTTTTAACTATCTGCTTGAAATAATGGCGGATGGTAAATGGGGATTTAAAATTTAATTTTCTTTCCATTATATGGAATTTATCAGCTGAATAAAATCCAGGTACTTTCCGTTTTAAAGCACTGTCATTATCTGCTAAATAATCAAAAGTATATAACCCAAAAAAACGCTTATGAGTATAATCTGAATAATAGTAAGGATTGGAAAAATGTGGAACAACTGCAATATGAAGTCCATCCCGTTTTAATACCCGGTGAATTTCACTTATTAAAAATTCGAAATTTGAAATATGCTCCAGAAAATGGGAAGAACTAATTTCATCTATAGACGAATCAGGGAGAAAAATTAATCCATTCTCAGCATCATGCACAATATCAACTCCATGTAGCGCTAACTTATCTATGCCTATTTTTCCTTCTTTTTTATTAGGTCCGCATCCTAGCTCAATGCATATTTTGTCACCGTTATTTATTTTATCCAATAAAAATTGAGGAATCATTCAATAGTAATTTGTACTCTAGTTGAGATGAGGCTAAGATAGAGCAAAAAGCGTTTTTTCATACGGGTAATAAATAATATTATGAGTGAGCTATTACAAGGGTTGCAATTGATAAAACTAAAACTCGTCTTAAAAAATGCTTTATCTCCTTTTTGCGTTATCTTTTAACGTTCCGATTGAACAACCATGGGAATAGTTAAACGTCAAAGCGTTCCTTCAGCCATTGCGGCATATGCCGGGGTGGCTTTGGGGTTCATTAATTTCAATTATTTATTACCGCGCTTTGCTACGGTAGAGGATGTTGGGCTTGTAAAGATGTTAATTAGTGCAGCCGTTGTTTTCTCCCAATTGGGAACACTTGGTATTGTATATACAACGTTGCGTTATTTCCCTTACTTCAATTCAAGGGATAAAAAACACCATGGTTTCCTGGTGATCTTGTTCACTACCGGTTTTGCCGGGTTGATTATTTTCTCTCTTGCTTATTTTATTTTTCAGGAGCCTATAAAGTCTTTCTATCATGCTAAAGCAGAATTATTTAATGAATATATTCTGTACGTATTGCCAATTGGTGGACTTTTACTTTTTTCAGAAATACTGTCCGGATATTCCCGTTCGCTGTATAAAACGATAGTTCCGACAATAATCCGGGAACTGTTGGTCAGGATATGTAACTCCATTGCTATTCTACTTTATATATTTAAATACATTGATTTTAAGTTTTTTGTCATGCTAATCGTGGGCGGTTATGCTGTGCAGGTGCTTACCATGCTCTTATATCTGCGATGGAGGAAACAACTCTTTCTCGGTACATTTTCCGGTTTTTTAACCCGGCCTTTTGCACGGGAAATGGCAGGATATACCGGGTTCATGTTTTTAACCATTATATCCGGAATCTTTATTACCAATATTGATTTGATTATGCTTGGTGCATTATCCGGATTGGTAAGTGTAGGTATATACGGTGTAGTGGTAACTATTTCTACCATTATCATTATTCCATCCCGAACCATTACACAAATTGTAGTTCCTATTTTTTCAGAGGCATGGAAAAATAATGACATTAGGAAAATCAAGAATATGTACTCTCAAACTGCCATTAATAATTTATTAATTGGTGCATTTATTTTTATATTAATCTGGGTGAACCTGGATAGTTTTTTTTCATTTCTGCCAAAATCCTATGCTCAGGGAAAATGGGTTTTTTTTATATTAGGATTATCACGGCTGCTTGATCTTGGCACCGGCAACAATGGTGAGATCATCTTAACTTCAAAACATTTTCGTTTTATATTATTCACAAACCTTTACCTGATAGCGGTAACCTTTTTAAGTTATTGGTGGCTGATACCGAGATACGACATGTTAGGTGCTGCACTTGCCACCGGTATATCAATTCTTTCATACAATACCATTCGGTCTGTCTTTCTATATTATAAATACGGAATGCATCCAATTACGGCAGATTACCTCAAAGGTTTGATGATGGCAACTGCAATATTGATTTTCGCTTCTTTTCTTCCTCCCCTTCATAATATTTTCTGGAATATTGTATACAAGTCTGTATTTGTCTCTGGGGTATTTTTAGCACTAATTGTGTGGATAAAACCTTCTCCAGACATTGATAGCTCCTTTAACCATATCATAAATATTGTAAGATCGAAGCTTTGAAAAAGCTGGGCTTAATTATCAAAAATTGCCTTAGCAAATAGAAAAACAGAGAGGAAAAAAGTTTAATCTTCAGCTTGAAATTTTTACATTTGAATGGTTGACTGTTAATTTCCAGCAGGTGTGAATAATTTATTGTATAAAAACATCCATCATTAGATTTAATTCCTGAATTTGTCAGCCAATGAGTACTCATGATTGAAAAAATTCTGCCGATGAAAAAATTTACACCTCTTTTTATACTCGTTTTTGCCTACTGTTCTTTATCCTTTGCCCAGGATATTCACTATTCTCAGTTTTATTCCTCACCCCTTTCACTTAACCCTGCATTGACGGGAATCAATGACTGCAACTACCGTGTCGGCGTTATGTACCGTAACCAATGGAAAAGCGTATCCATTCCTTATAAGACACCATCAATTTCATTTGACATTAATAATGTTTTACCAAAAATTATTAAAAGCGGGATTTTATCACTGGGCGTAATAGTAATAAATGACCAGGCAGGAGAGGGTGCTTTAACCAATCTCAGCATTTTAGGATCTATTGCTTATCAGCATGGTTTTGCCGATAATAAATTTAATCTTTCATTAGGCGTGCAGGGAGGATATGTGCAAAAACGAATTGATCCTTCCAAACTCACTTTTGAAACCCAGTTTAATGGTACTTCTTTCGATCCGGCTCTTTCAAATGGAGAAAATATAGATGATAAATTCGGGTATGCCGACTTTAATGCAGGTATATATCTTTCTTATAGTCCTACTCATGCAGTTGATATTTTTCTGGGCGATGCTCAGAGCCATCTTACCACTCCGAAGGAGACTTTTCTGAGCGGAACAAATGACTTGCATTTAAGAACCACCATTCACGGAGGTTTACGGATTGGCGTTACAGACAAGCTTAGCATTATTCCACAGGCACTGTACCTGATGCAGTCCAAGGCAAGAGAGACAAACCTCGGTCTGGGATTAGCTTATGCCTTTACACCCGATGTTCATTTGTATGCCGGAGTTTATGATCGAATAAAGGATGCAATCATTCCGCAAATAGGATTTGAATATAAACGTGTGCGGTTGGGATTAAGCTATGATATCAATACTTCTTCCCTTCATAATATAGCAAGCGGAAACAGTGCTTTTGAAATTTCACTGATGTATACAGGATGCCTTGGTAATATTACACTTGATCAGCCCGTTATGTTTTGTCCCAGATACTAGAATAAATTTTAACCGAAACTACTCCATGGTTATGCGATTTATGAATCTTTTCTTACTGCTGATATTTACAATTTTTTTGTGTGAAAAGGGGTATGCCCAAAAAGTGGCTGTTCAAAAGTTAAATCCGCAAAAGAGTAAAAAGGAAGCAGACTATCTTTTTAACTTGGGCAGTTATTACAATGCCGTAGATTATTACCAGGTAATGCTTAAAAAAACTCCGGACGCTGAATACCCGAATTATCAAATGGGTATGTCTGAATTATACCTGCGGGATTATGCACAAGCTGAAAATTACTTCAAAAAGCTGGTAGATGCCAATGCCGTTAATTATCCATTGGCAAAATATTATTATGGTTTGGCTCTAAAATATAATGGTAAATATGATTTAGCAAAAACAGCTTTTGATGACTTCACCAGCAACTTAAAAGATACTAGGGATAATGAATTTGCACCCTATAAGAAAAGAGCGCAGACAGAGTCCAAAGGATGCGATCTTGCTTTGAAGCTTTTACAAAAACCTGATTCCGTTAAGATCATTCACCTTAATGAATCAGTGAATAATCCTTTCAGCGATTATGCCCCGGTTTCTTTGGGCGATTCTGCTTTATTGTTTGCTTCGCTGAAATCTGATTCTGCTATTGTGGTAGATGCAATGCAAAAAGATGGACAGTATTCAGAATTTTATGAAGCTAAAAAAGTGGGAAATAACTTTCAGAAAGCGGTAGCATTTCCCGGCCCTTTCAATTCTGACCAGCAACATACAGGGAATGGCGCTTTTTCACCTGATAGAAAACGGTTCTATTTTACAAAGTGCGATCTGGGCGCGGGTATGAAAATGAAATGTAACATCTATATGAGCGAATATCAAAACGGTGTCTGGAGCGATCCGGATTCCCTGGATAAAAATGTTAATTATCCCGATGCAAATAATACAGAACCTGCTGTAGGCAGATCATCCACAGGCGATATTCTATATTGGGCTTCTGATCGGCCCGGAGGGTCCGGCGGACTTGACATTTGGATGTCTGCTTTCGAGAATAAAACAGGAAAATTTTCTACAGCTGTAAATCTTGGCAGAAATATTAATACGAAAGGTGATGAAATAACACCTTTTTTCGACATTAAAACATCGACACTATATTTTAGTTCTAATGACCTTATAGGAATAGGGGGATTTGATATTTATAAGACCCGGTTTACGGATAAGAAATGGACCGATCCTGTAAACGCAGGAGTACCTTTAAATTCAAGTGTTGATGATATGTATTACGTAATAGATGAAAATCAGCACTCAGGATACCTTGTCTCTAACCGGCCCGGAACTATAGCTTTGAAAAGTGAAACTTGCTGTGATGATATATGGAGTGTAGAATACCCGAATGTTATCCGGTATGTTGTAAGAGGAAATGTATATGATGCAGAAAAAAGACAGCCACTTGCAGGAGCGAAAGTGTTTTTAGTGGATGATCATCAGAAGCAAGTAGGTGCTGCCATGATATCTAAAGCTGATTCACTGTATTATTTTAATCTTCAGCCAAAAAAATTCTATACACTTAAATCTGTAAAGCAGGGCTATCTCACCGGGTCAGCTGATTTTACTGTTGCAGAAAGGGATTATAGTGATACCATGCGTATTGATTTACTGATGAAAAAAATTACATCACAGCCCGTGCGTATACAGAATGTATTTTATGATTTTGCTAAAGCAACCTTACGTCCGGAATCATTACCTCCTTTAGATACACTTGTTACTTTGCTTAAAGACAATCCCGGCATTATAGTAGAGATTGCTTCCCATACAGATAGTAAAGGAACTCTTAAATACAATCAGAAGCTTTCACTTTCCCGTGCTCAAAGTGTGGTAAATTATTTGGAAAGTAAAGGAGTTACCTCTGACCGTTTGATCGCTAAAGGCTATGGCCCTACCCAGCCTGTAGCACCCAATAAATTGAAAAATGGAAAAGACAATCCTGAAGGGCGGGCACTTAACAGACGTACTGAATTCAAAATTGTTGGATCTATTCCTGGTAGAGAATTAATTTATCAGCAAGGCAACCCGAGTGAAGATCAGAAAAATCAGTAACAGTCTTATTGATGCTTCCATCCTTTTATGGTTGCAGGAAACTTAGAACTGCCACACCATAATTTTTGTGATATTGATTTGATCTAAGGCAATTTGATTTTCCAAAAAGAATACAACATTAGAATCCATCCTGCAATAAAAAAAAACCCTCCAATAGGAGTGAGAATCCCAATCCAGGTAAATTTGGATGCACAGATGAGCGCAGCTATAGAGAGTATATAAAGCGAACCGGAAAATAAAATAATACCTGCAATAAAAAGATTTCCAGCAATAGTGATCAGTTTTGTGATATACTGCTGGCTGAAGAATCCTATAAACAACAGGCATAGGGCATGATAAAACTGATATTCAACAGCAGTATGAAACACATGCAGATCGCTATCGCCTAACTGACTGCTTAATCCATGCGCTCCAAATGCACCAAGCATTACAGCAGTGCATGCAAAGAATGCACCTGCAATCAGAAAACGTTTCGACATATTTGACTGGCTAACGTTAGAGTGAATTGTTGATTTTCAAAGATATTACCTTTAATTTCTCAATACTATTTATGAAAATTTACACTAAGAAGGGAGATGCAGGTACCACCCAGCTCATTGGCGGCACAAGGGTCGGTAAACACCATCTGAGAATTGATGCATATGGAACTATTGATGAATTGAATTCCTGGATAGGGCTGCTTCGTGATCAGGTGAATGGTGACCATCATAAAGATATGTTGAAAGAAATTCAGGACCGTTTATTCACCATAGGGTCTTTACTTGCAAGTGATCCTGAAAAATCACGTATGAAAATTCCGGACCTCCATAATACCGATGTGCAGTTGCTGGAAAATGAGATGGACGAAATGAGCTTTACCTTGCCCGATATGAAATCATTTATTCTTCCCGGAGGTCATCCTGTTAATTCCGCGTGCCATATTGCAAGGTGTGTATGCAGAAGAGCAGAGCGTTTAATAGTTAAATTAAACGAAGCAGAAAAAGTGGAACCACTTATATTACAGTATATTAACCGATTGTCAGATTATTTATTTGTGCTTTCCAGAAAAATTACCCAGGACACAGGGAGTGAGGAAATACCCTGGAAACCGCGCCTGTAGAGACTTTCATAAAAATTTCTAATCCTATTTTACAGTTATTGCAAAAAATTTTGCTTTGTTGATTATTCGGTTATTTTTGCGGGAAATTTGATTTCCCCTATAATATGTATTGGACTCTTGAATTGGCTTCATATCTGGAAGATGCGCCCTGGCCCGCGACGAAGGATGAATTAATTGATTATGGCATTCGATCCGGTGCACCTATAGAGGTCATCGAAAATTTACAGGAACTGGAAGACGAGGGGGAGCTATTTGAAGGTATAGATGATATTTGGCCGGATTATCCTACCCATGATGACTTCTTTTTTAATGAAGATGAGTACTGATTAGATTCTCAAATTAATTTACGTTTTTTGTAGTAACTGCAAAGTGAAAACGGATCTTTTTCATCCAAATTGGGAAAGTAAAAAAGACAGATCTCCGTATTAATTGGACATATTGCCAAAGCTGTTTCCAATTAATCTTTCTGCTATTACCAGATCGTGCTTAGTGGTAATCTTAAAATTGATTTGGTCGCCATCCACAAGATTTATCTTTACACCTGCCGCTTCAGCTACAGAGGCATCATCTGTAAATTCTTCTGAAAATGTTTGCCTGTAGGAGTTTTTCAACACTTCAACCTTAAAACATTGCGGGGTTTGAATTACTTTATACCTGTTCCTGTTAAGGTAACGGGAACCATCTTTCATTATTTCACGGATAGAATCCTGCAGATCAATAGCTGGTATAGCATTGCCTTTATCCATTGCTGTTGCCAGGCATCTGGTTAGCAGTTTTTCCGTCACAAATGGACGGCACGCATCCTGAACAGCCACTATCCCATTTTCCTTAATCATTTTTAACCCGTTTTTAACTGAATGAAATCGCGTTGCACCTCCTTTAATAATATGTATAGAGGCCTTTTTCAAAAACTTTTTCCTGATTTTTTCCCAGCGAGCCATTTCCTCTTCAGGAAGTACAACTATAAATTCCGGATTTTTCCAGGCATTAGAAAATGCATTAATAGTATGCACAATAACTGGTGTTCCTGCCAGCAGTAGAAATTGCTTTGGTATTTCTGATTGCATGCGTGTTCCAAAGCCGCCAGCGGCAACAAGCACGAACTTTTTTTCGCTCAAATTCTTAAATGTGAAAGCGTTTTAAAGATCGGAAATATCTTCGATGTTATATAATTTATTAGGGTTTTCTTATATAATAAGCATTACATCACCATATGTAGAAAAGTGATATTTCTCTTTCACTGCAACTCTATATGCCTCCATAATCTGATCGTATCCTCCAAAAGCAGAGACCATGATTAAAAGACTGGTTTTAGGCATATGAAAATTACTTATCATGCAGTTTGCAATGCTGAATTCATAAGGAGGGTGAATAAAAACATTGGTCCAGCCTTCTGCAGGCTTTACATATTTATGCGCAGATACTGCAGATTCAACGGCACGCATAGTAGTAGTGCCTATAGAGCAAACTCTGGCTTTATTATCTATAGCGCGGTTAATTATATTACAGGTCTCCTGGTCAATCTTAAAATACTCAGCATCCATCTTGTGTTTAGAAAGATCTTCAACCTCGATTTGCCGAAATGTGCCAAGACCGGTATGGAGTGTAACTTCAGCAAGATCTACTCCCTTAATCTCAAGACGTTTTAACAGCTCACGGCTAAAATGCAAACCAGCGGTAGGCGCCGCTACAGCACCTTCTACTTTTGCATATACTGTTTGGTAACGCTCCTTATCCAATTCATCCGGCTTTCGCTTAATGTATTTAGGTATTGGAGTTTCCCCTAATGAATACAGTGTTTCTTTAAGCTCATCATCTGTGCCATCAAATAAAAACCTGATAGTCCTTCCCCTTGAAGTAGTGTTATCTACCACTTCGGCAACAAGTAAACCATCTGTTCCGAAATAGAGCTTATTACCTACACGTATCTTTCTTGCCGGATCTACAAGCACATCCCACAACCTCATTTGATGGTTGAGTTCACGAAGCAGAAATACTTCGATCTTGGCACCTGTTTTTTCCTTACGCCCGTATAGCCGTGCAGGGAATACTTTTGTATTATTTAACATAAGACAATCCTTTTCACCGAAAATGCTGAGGATGTCTTTAAAAACTTTATGCTTTATTTTACCGGTCTTTCGATCTAAAATCATCATCCGTGATTCATCACGGTTCTTTGATGGATTTTGAGCAATTAGCGACTGAGGAAGGTCAAAGCGAAATTGAGATAGTTTCATGGTACTTTCAATAAATTACGGTTTATTAAAAGTTTATTCAAAAGCTGGAAACACGTGAAAAAATATAGATACGATGTTTATAGGTTTGAAAAACGGATTGCAAAGATATAATTTTTCACTTCACAGGGAAATTCTTTTAAGCTACCTGTTCATATTCTTGCTTGAACTTGGGCTTACTTTGCTATAATTTTATATCTATTTAGTTTTAGGTTTGTCGCCACATGCAAATTGTTTTAAGAATATTCAATGAATCTGTTGCCCTTGCTCTTCGGGAATTAAGGGTAAACAAGCTGAGAACCTTTTTGACGCTGCTAGGAATTGCAATTGGTATTTTTTGCCTGATCACTATTTTTTCTTCTGTTGATTCTTTACAGCGTAACATACAACAAGGGCTAAGCAAGTTTGGAAGTGATGTAGTTTATGTAGAAAAATGGCCATGGGAATTCTCAAATGATTATCCCTGGTGGAAATATGTTAACCGTCCTTATGCTAAGTATGATGAAATGAAACAGCTTCAGGACCATTTAACAGGTGCCGATGCAATTGCAATTTCTATATGGTTACAGGGCCCCGTAATTCAGTACAGGGATCGGAATGTAAAGAACTCTACTGTAAACGGCGTATCTCAGGATTATAACCACATACAGGATCTCAATTTTTTATATGGTCGTTATTTTACTCCGGGTGAAAACCTTGGAGGAGATCGTAAGGTGGTTCTTGGGTATAAAGTAGCTGATCAGCTTTTCCCGGATAAATCTGATCCAACAGGAAAAGAAATAGAACTGTACGGAGATAAATTAACCATCATTGGGGTTTTTGCAAAAGATGGCGAGAGTATTATTAATACCAGCAATGATAATTTGGCAATGATACCCTATCAATATCTTGTTTCAAAAGTACAGGTCAATGGTTTCGACGTTCAGCCTTCTATATTAGTAAAAGCCAAGGCCGGCGTAACACTCGATGAATTGAAGGATGAAATAAGAGGAGTGATGCGTGCAGTAAGAAGGTTGTCACCAACTCACGAAGATAATTTTGCCCTTAACCAGATGAGTATTCTGTCTTCCAGGATAACCAGCTTATTTGGAGTGCTGGACTGGGTAGCTATCATTATCGGGGGATTTGCAATTCTGGTGGGTGGTTTTGGTATTGCCAATATTATGTTTGTTTCTGTTAGGGAACGTACAAACCTTATCGGGATAAAAAAAGCATTAGGAGCGAAAAATTATTTTATTATGCTGGAATTTTTAATCGAAGCAGTAATTCTTTCTATAGTGGGCGGACTGTTTGGATTAATCTTAGTTTTTATAACAGTGAAGGGATTGTCTGCTGCACTTCATTTTGACCTTGTTCTTGATTTTACAAATGCAATGCGTGGTGTCATTATTGCATCCGTAATTGGTTTAATCTCCGGTTTTTGGCCGGCCTTGTCCGCTGCCCGCCTGAACCCTGTAGATGCTATTAGATTTAAATAAGCCCTCAGGTTTCACTATATATTAATTATGAAGTTCATAACCGTATTAATACTACAGTAGCTATTTCTCTTTCTGTCAAAGTTATCAACAGCTGTGGACGTGTTCACAACTTTTTATATTGATTTCATCGTTCTGTATTTTCTAATTAATTTTCTTTGTTCCCCTTTAAAAATTACATGTCCGAATCGATAGATGATATAAATAAGGTCTCAGGAAAAGCCCGGTCAATGCGGCGCAGATCACCAGCTGATCTCAGTAGTTTTGTTTTCGGTAGAGTTCCGCCTCAGGCGCGCGATCTGGAAGAGGCAGTGCTTGGTGCATTAATGCTTGAAAAAGATGCGCTCTCATTGGTTATTGACATTCTTAAACCTGAAAGCTTTTATGTTGAAGCCCATCAGAAAATTTTCATGGCTATTCAGCGTCTTTTTCTGCGTACACAACCGGTAGATATCTTAACAGTTACTGAAGAGCTTCGCAAGAGTGGTGAACTGGAAGATTCCGGAGGAGCCTATTTTGTCACCGGGCTTACCAACCGGGTTGCATCGGCTGCCAATGTGGATTATCATGCAAGGATTATTTCTCAGAAATTTATTCAGCGTGAGTTGATTCGTATTTCTTCGGAGATTGTGCGGGAAGCTTTTGAGGATACTACTGATGTATTTGAATTACTGGATATAGCCGAAAAGGGAATTTACGAAATTACCGATCAGAACCTTCGCCGAAACTATTCGCCGATCAGTTCCCTTGTAAGCAAGGCGCTGGAACAATTGCAGAAAATAAAGGATCACAAAGATTCGGTTACAGGAATTCCATCCGGGTTTGTTCAGCTGGATCGTGTAACCAGTGGCTGGCAAAAATCTGATTTGGTAGTGGTGGCAGCCCGGCCAGGTATGGGTAAAACAGCATTTGTTTTATCCATGGCACGCAATGCAGCAGTAGATTTTAAAAAACCGATCGCTTTTTTTTCTCTTGAAATGTCATCAATACAGCTGACGAATCGCTTGATCTCTGCTGAAACAGAAATTCCTGCAGAAAAAATCCGCCGTGGTCAATTGGAAAATTATGAATGGGAACAATTGATCAGGAAAGTGGAAACGCTGTCTGAAGCGCCGCTTTTTATAGATGACACTCCTGCGATAAATATTTTTGAATTGCGGGCAAAGGCACGCCGCTTAAAAATGCAGCACGATATTCAGCTGATCATTATTGATTATTTACAGCTGATGAGTGGCACTACTGATAATAAGCAGGGTAACCGTGAACAGGAAATCAGTAATATTTCCCGTGCACTAAAAAGTATTGCAAAGGAATTGGACATACCTGTGATTGCCTTATCACAGCTCAACAGATCCGTGGAGACAAGGGGAGGAGATAAACGCCCCCAACTTTCTGACCTTAGGGAATCAGGTGCTATTGAGCAGGATGCAGATATGGTAATTTTCATTTATCGTCCTGAATATTATAAGATCACCCAGGATGCAGAAGGAAATTCTACTATAGGGACAGCAGAAATTATAATTTCCAAGCATCGCAATGGCTCGCTTGCTACAATTCCTGTTAAGTTTATTGACCGGTTTGCAAAATTTGCCGAAATGGATTCATTCCGCGGAAATGTGGAAGGGCAAATCCGGATACTTAAATCGCGTATGGATGATATGGATGAGGATGAAGAATTAAAACCACCGCATGAGCCTGTGCCATGGTAATTAATGTAACTTTTTCATGTACCTTATTTTGGCGCTTTCCGGTATAGGAAGAGTGCTATGGCGCCAAAAATTATATTTGGCAACCATACTCCGATAATTGCAGGCAGATTACCGTTAGTAGAAAAGGTTTTTGAGAATTGCAGGAAAAGAATATATATAAAACTCAGGGCTATGCCTAACCCAAGGTGTAAGCCAATTCCCCCGCGTATCTTACGGGATGCCAAAGAAACTCCCATGAGCGTGAGAACGAATATGGCAAATGGAAAAGAGGTGCGTTGGTATTTCTCAACTTCATAAAAAGCTACATTATCGGCCCCTTTCAGCTTCATATCCACTATTACATCATTTAATTCCTTCGCATTCAGCGTTGTTATTTCTTTCAAATTTTGCTGAAAATCCTTTGGCTTTATATTATACCGGATCAAGGTATCTTTTCCGAACCAGAGTTTTTCACTCATAGTATCGTTGATCCTCACTGCATAATTTTTTAATTCCCACTCCTGGCTTTTATTACGCCATACAATGCGGTCTGCACGGAGCTTGTACAGTAGCTTGCCATCGTCAAATTTTTCAAAGGAAAATCTATATCCCGAGCTATCTGAAAAATCAAAGCTTTCCATATAAATAAATTCTCCTTTAGCAACCTGTTCATGAATATTGCGGTCCGAATTATTTGCCTGCTTACTGATGTATTGATTCTCAAAGGCGATTCGTGTTTTATTTGCATCCGGTACTAACCAGTGATTTGCATAGATGTTCAGGGCAGTTACCATTGCAGAGGCAATAAAATAGGGGAACAGCATTCGGTTAAAAGTTATTCCCGAATTGAGTATTGCAATAATTTCGGAACGGGATGCCATGCGGGAAGTAAAAAATATAACCGCTACAAATAAAAAAAGCGGGGTAAACAGAATGGCAAAGTATGGGATGAAATTCAGGTAATACGTGAAAATAATAGTGGACAAAGAAATCTTCTGATCTAAAAAGTTTTCCAGCTTTTCGGTGATGTCAAAGACGATAGCAATAATTATAAATAAAAGAAGAGTCAGCAAATACGACCCCAGAAATTTCTTAATGATATAGATATCGAGTTTTTTCAGTATCATTTTTTACAACCTGGCAGCGAGTGTGAAATGCAAATCATTAAAAACGAATGGTTATGAATGCGGAGTTTTTTTTCTATAGCTGCATCTAGTGAAGCCAAAAATAATTTTAAGAACTACAAACGTACTGTTACCTGTTTCAACATCAATTTTTTCCAGCTCATAAAATTACCTTGTAAAATTTGCCTGCGAGCCTCTTTTACAAGCCACAGGTAAAAGCATAAGTTGTGTACACTCGCAATCTGACAACCAAGTATTTCACCCGACATAAGCATGTGACGTAAAAAAGCCTTGGAATAATTTTGGCTTACAAAATTGTTCATATCATCTAATGGGGTAAAGTCTTTTTCCCACTTCTTATTTCTGATGTTAATTATCCCCTGTTTAGTGAAAATCATTCCGTTTCTTCCGTTGCGTGTCGGAATTACGCAATCAAACATATCGATGCCAAGAGAAATACATTCAAGAATATTTGCCGGCATTCCAACACCCATAAGATACCTGGGTTTATCCTCAGGTAAAATGCGGCAAACCAAATCCGTCATTGCATACATTTCTTCGGCAGGCTCGCCAACTGATAATCCTCCGATTGCATTCCCATCAGAATTGAAAGAGGCTACCATTTCAGCAGAACGTTTTCTTAAATCATGGAAGGTGCCACCTTGAACAATAGGAAAGAAGGATTGATTAAATCCATATAATGGCGACGTGTTTATAAAACGGTCGTGGCATCTCTTTAGCCAGCGATGTGTACGATCCATGGATTGAATTACTTCAGCATATTCAGAAGGCCACGCAATACATTCATCAAATGCCATTAATATATCACCACCGATCACACGCTGTATATCAATTACTTTTTCCGGTGAAAACAGGTGCTTTGACCCATCGATATGAGAATGGAACCGTACACCTTCTTCTACAATCTTTCTTCGATCACTCAGCGAAAACACCTGGTAACCGCCACTATCCGTTAGAATAGGGTTTTTCCAGCCGTTAAATTTATGCAGGCCTCCTGCTTCATGAATAACTTCCAACCCAGGTCGCAAATACAAGTGGTATGTATTTCCAAGTATAATTTGTGCTCCGATAGTTTCTTCTAATTCACGAAAATGTACCGCTTTCACTCCGCCCGTAGTTCCGATCGGCATAAAAATGGGCGTTTCTATGGCTCCATGATCTGTAGTTAAGGTACCGGCACGTGCCCTTGATTGTGAATCTTTTGCCCGGATGTGAAACAGCATACTGCGACTATATAATTGCTGGAAACGTAATTCTATTTATTTTTCCGCGCCAAAACTAAGTGATACATTCAATATTAAAATATGGACCCAGCCCATCGTTTGGCCGATCAAACCAATGCAGTAGAAGTTATTTAATAAGCTATTGTCACTCTTAGATAAGCGGGTTATAAAACATCTATAATTTTTAAGATTGGAACATCTGCTGTTTACACTTTTAATAGTTACCCTGATTCGAATTTTCTATTTCATTTTTTTCTACCGTCGTGTAGCTGATTTTAACATTAAATATAATCACGAAAGCACCTTATTGCCAGTTTCCATAGTGATCTGTTCCCGTAATGGTGCCCACAATTTACGGCGGAACTTAATCGACATCCTTAACCAGGAATATTTTCTTTTTGAAGTAATAGTGGTTAATGATAATTCAGATGATGACACTGAAATATTTTTAATGAACCTTTCAGCTGAATATGACAAATTGGTAGTGCGAAATATCAGGCAATCATCTACTATTATGAAGGGCAAGAAATATCCTTTAACTATTGGCATTAGGGCAACGAAATTTGAAACCATACTGGTAACCGATGCAGATTGTTCTGTTGTAGGGAATAATTGGATACTAAGCATGGCAAAAGCTTTTAACACCGGCAACGAAATTGTTTTGGGATATGCTCCTTATAAGAGGAGGAAAGGTTTACTTAATAAATTTATACGGTTTGAAGCTTTCTTTAATGCTATCCAATACTTTTCTTATGCACTCTCGGGTATTCCTTATATGGGGGTAGGGAGAAATATGGCCTACCGGAAGAAACTTTTTTTCGACCACAACATTTATCCTAAGCACCCTGGTCTGTTGTCAGGAGATGATGATCTTTTAGTAAATGCCGCTGCCAACAGAAACAATACTGCAGTGCAATTGAATCCTGAATCCTTTATGTATAGTGAAGCAAAGAGTACCTGGAGTGAATACTGGAACCAGAAGAAACGCCATATAAGCACTGCAAAATATTATAAAAAGAAACATCAGATTTTACTTTTATTTTTTTCATTCAGCCATGTAATGTTTTATTCGTTAACATTGTTACTGCTGATTTATAGTGATTTTTATCTGGAATTGGCCGCTATCTTTTTCACCCGTTTATGCGTAGAAGGAGTAATTTATTTTTATTGTATGCGGCGTCTCCATGAAGATGACCTTTTTAGGTGGTTCCCGGTATTAGATGTTTTATTCCTGTTTTACTATTTTAAGTTGTTGCCCGGTATTTTTAACAACAAGCAAGTATTATGGCAGTGAATCCCAATTTTTCAGACCGGGCCCAGGAAGATTTTGAATTGGTTAATCGTGCACTGGCAGGTGATCAAAGCGCTTATGCCCGCTTAATGGCCCGTTACAGGGATTCGATCTATTTTCTAGTATTAAAAATGGTACGGCAGGAAGACGATGCAAACGACATGACCATTGAAGCGTTTGGTAAGGCATTCAGCAATCTTTCTAAATATACACCTGATTTTGCCTTTAGTACCTGGCTTTATAAGATAGCACTCAACAACTGTATTGATTTTATCAGGAAGAAAAAAATTGAAACATTTTCTATTCATGACACAGCAGAGAACGAAAAAGGAGAAACCTATATTATTGACGTACAAAGTAATGCTGCAGATCCGGAAGAACGATACATTAGAAATCAACGAAATCAGCTATTGAGAGATATAGTAGAAAAGATGGACCCTAAATACCGCCAGTTAATTGAATTGAGGTTTTTTGAAGAATTTTCCTATGAAGAAATTGCTCTTACCACGAAGCTGCCTTTAGGTACGGTGAAAGCACAATTATTTCGGGCAAAAAATTTACTATTCCAGATACTTTCCCCGCAAAAAGAAGGAATGTGAAAATTGAAACAAATCTTGAAAAAACAATGGAGGAGTATGAAAATCAAATACCATTGAAGGTTTTAGAGCAATATTTTCCCGGGTTAACCCTATTGCAAAAGCAACAATTTTCTTCAGCCGGTGAGCTATACAAGACATGGAATCAAAAAATTAATCTGATTTCACGAAAGGATATTGATCATTTATATGAAAGACATATCCTGCACTCACTTGCAATTGCAAAATTTATGACTTTCAACAAAGGAACCTTTTTGTTGGATGCTGGAACTGGTGGCGGCTTTCCGGGATTACCTCTCGCCATCCTTTTCCCTGAAGTTAATTTTCATTTAGTCGATTCGATAGGGAAAAAAATCAAGGTTGTAAATGCTATTGCTCAGGAATTAAGATTGGGCAATATTTCTACCGAACAAATAAGAGCAGAAGAAATAAAAAGAAAATTTGATTTCATATTAAGCAGGGCAGTGGCACCTTTACGCACCCTTTATGAATGGACCAAAAACTCAATCTCCAATCAAAGCCGCAATTCAAAACACAATGGATGGATATTTCTTAAAGGAGGCAATTTAGAAGCTGAATTGAGTCAGATGCCAATGAAGCCTGAAACAATCTCCATCAACCATTATTTTAGCGAAAAATATTTTGAAGAGAAGTTCATCGTATATTTTTCAAATAAAATTTAAAAGGATCTTCCAACTCCGATAACCCATCGAAAATTTATATAACTGCTCTCATAAGCGGGAAGATGGTTTATAAGCAACGGAAAATCTGCGCGAAGGGTAAGGGGTTTTATTTTTTCAAATTGGCCCCATTTTTTTATAGTTGCAGCAATTCCCACGCCTCCATCCATATAAAAGGAACTCATATTGAATTGTCCTGATTCTTTATGGTATCCCATCGATCCTGCATCAGCAAAAATATAAGTATCTACTTTGAGCCAGTTTTTTACTGAATTCGGGGCAACCTTTATATAATTATCAAAATCAACTTCTCCATTTACTGCGATACCAGTGTTACCAAAGTACAGTAGATAGTTTTGCTGATCATCACTTAATTCCGGAGCCAAATATCCGGCGTACCCTCTTAAGTTTAAGCCGCCGCCCTGCTGAAAATGGTTAATGGAAGAACCATATCCAAGCCATTTATCAGGAACAAACCCTTTACTTCTTACAAACTTATTTTCCATTAAATCTTCCGGACTTCCACCCGCTAAATATAATGCACTTTCAAGAGCAGGTGTGCCACTTCCTGCCCTTGCAAAAAAACGTGTACTAAAGTCTAACAGACCTAAATGATTTCGATTAATGACCGTAAGAGCAGCATAGGAATATTGATAATCACTGAACAGAGACGATGAACGCAATACAATTCCTATATCGCCGGTTCCTTTATAATATTGGTACTTAAGCTCATAACTGATTTTTGCTGTATTATTCCATTCATCAGCTTTCCATTGTTCAGGATAAAGCAAGTATTGCAGGTCATGTTGTTTGGCACGGTACATAGACTTAAATTCAACTCCTATTAGATTTTGCAGGTTAGGTTGAATGGTAAAGCCGGCACTTCCGCCCCATAGTCCATCAAGAAATTCAAAAGAAAAATTTACAGAAGAATTCTTTATAAACCGGTGAGTATTACTGCTGTAGGAAAAGTTAAAAGAGAGGCGGCTCGTTTTTTCCGCAAGAGAATCTTCTATGTGATAATTATAAAAGCCATTGGGTAATAATCTGGTGTTATACCAGGCAGTCAGGGAAAATTTGTCAATAATTCCAAAATAGTCGCCTTCCAGATGCAATCCGGCTTTTATTCCATCAATGGCATTGTACCAAATGTCTGGCCTCCAGAGCATTTGATAATTTTTCCAGGATGGAAAGTTGTTGATCTGCGAGTCAAAGGCTATTTGCACCGGAATTTTTTTTGAATTATTCAGCATATATACATCTGCCATTCTGAAAGATGGATCAATAGTTATGTTCCTGATCCCTGAAGGTATGCTTACTATAAATCGATAATCAGGATGCAGTTTGTCCCACCCGTACCACTTTGGCAGCACAGTAGCTGTTGTAGATTTTTGAAACCAATTATTTGGTATGTAATACGCATATTTATTTCCATTTTTTGCTTCTATTTCAAGATCAACCGGCATTTGACTTCTGCCTCTCCGGTTAAGTATTACTGAGTAGTGATCATCATTTTTATGTTTCACTTTTTTAACTCCATAGTCAATTGTCTTTGTTGTTTCCATCCATTCATCAAAGAACCAGTTAAGGTCCACATGGGTAAATTGAATAATGCTGTTTCGAAAGTCTTCGAAATAAGGATGGCAAAATTTCCACTGATTGAAATAGTGTTTTATGGAAGCCTGAAATAATGAATCGCCAAGAACATACTGTAAATTCCATAGCATGGTTGCTGTCTTGAAATATACCTGGCTATATCCGCCGCCATGCTTCAATGCACCGTTAAAGGCATCTGAATGCTGATTAATGGACTCATCTGTTCCTCGGGATGCTTCGCGTAAATAACCCAGATATACCTCGCCATCCCTTATGGAGATTTGCTTTTTAAAGTGATCATAATAATTTTCTTTCTTTTTCAGATGAGGCAGCGTATCGCCGAAAATTTGAATTAATCCCCACGATTCTATAAACTGGGCAAATCCCTCATCAAGGGCAGCGCGGTAAGTTTCATTATTTGCAACCTGTCCAAAAAACCATTCATGGCCTACCTCGTGAGCTATCAGGTCAAAATAATTCGGAGAATAACCACCATCAAGCGTGAGCATCGGATATTCCATACCATCGCGCGCATCAGCAACAATTAAATTAGGCCAGCTGTAAGCTCCAAAGCTGCTGGAATAAACATCGATTACTTTAGCTGTATAGAGAGCTGCATTTTGCCATCCGGCTGCATGTTGCTCCTCAGCAAATGCCTCACAATTTACTACACGGGTGTTTTCTGTTTCAGGATCGTAAACTTCCACTTGTGCTTCAGCTAATCTATAAGCAGGATCTGCAGTCCATGCGAAGTCATGTACATTCTGAGCAAAAAAATGCCACGTCTTTCTGTGAGTAGAATCGTAAGGAATAATATTAGAGGGTTTGGATTCCCAGGGTTTATCTGCGAAGTTTTTTAAATCCAGTTTTTCACGTAGCTCCTTTGATAAACATTCTTCCCGATTTTGAAGTACACCTGTGGCTCCGACAATATAGTTAGAAGAAAATGACAGCTGAACATCATAGGTTCCAAAGTCTCCGTAAAATTCCTTACCGAGATGCTGATCAGTATCCCAGCCAAATTTCCGATCGTATACGCAAATGCGGGGATACCAGTGAACACCATCATAATGGGTGAAGCCAAAGACGCTAAATTTTTTCATACGCCTTCGTTGAGTGCCATTATCGAAATAAGTTTTAAATTTTATGCTGAAAACCGTGGAATCATTGGGTAGCAATGGCGTTGTTAGATAGACTTTTACCACTGAAAAGTCAGATTCAGTTTTTAAATCCTTCTTCGCTATTTGGATAGATTCTATTATTTCACCTAAGCCAGCCGCTTCGTATTTTCCAAATACCTGTTTGAAATTATTGTGAATATTTAGATCTTCAATATAACCTCCCTTTACGAATGCCTGTTGATACAAGTGAAAATAAACAAAGCTTAAGGTATCATGTGAATTATTCCAATAAGTGAGATTTTCCTTTCCGTCAATAATTCCTGTTTTCTCATTTATATCAGCATCAATTTCATAATAAACATCCTGCTGCCAATAGCCCGGAAAGGGCAGTCTGTTTTTCCAGTACAGTTGATTATCTCCGTTACATAAATTGTTTTTTAAAGAATCAGTTTTGGAATACTGAGCCCCTCCCTGCATTGCTGTTAAAAGAAAAATTGCTATAAGTACATTTTTTTTCATCATAAATTATAGAAAAGACGAATGTAAAAAATTATAGCCGATCGAAACCTCAATGTTGACCATTTAGAATGCTCCAGCAATTTTTTTATTTTACAATGGAGAACGGCTTATGCAATCAAAACATCTTCTATACCAGATAGCACTCACGCTGATACCGAACATCGGTGATGTACTGGCAAAAAATCTGGTGAGCTACTTGGGAGATCCGGAAAAAGTTTTTAAGGCAAGAAAATTTGATTTAAAAAAAGTGCCCGGTATTGATGAGGTTCGGGCAAAATCCATTTTGCATTTTAATGATTTTAATACTGCAGAAAAAGAAATATTATTTATTGAAAAAAATAAGATCAATCCCCTGTTTTATCTTGATGATGGGTATCCCTCAAGGTTAAAAGGCCTAACTGATTCACCCATCCTGTTATATACAAAAGGTAACATGAACCTGAATAGTGAGCGTATGATAGCTATTGTAGGAACACGGCATGCCTCTGATTATGGAAAGAACATGTGTGAATCATTAATCTCCGGTTTAAAAAATTATAATGCAACTATAGTAAGCGGATTGGCCTATGGAATTGATATTGCTGCCCATAAAATTGCATTACAATTTGACCTTCCTACCATAGGTGTTTTAGGGCACGGATTAAACCAGATATACCCGAATCAACACCGAGCCACCGCTATTAAAATGCTGGAAGCAGGAGGCTTAGTCACAGAATTTAAAAGCATAGATAGCTTTGAGCCGGAAAACTTCCCAAAACGGAACCGAATCGTTGCGGGCTTATGTGATGCAACAATTGTAGTTGAATCAGCAGTAAAGGGAGGTGCGTTAATTACAGCAGAGATTGCCAGTTCCTATAACCGGGATGTCTTCGTAGTTCCAGGCAGGGTAGGAGATAAATATTCTGAGGGATGCAATTATTTTATTAAAACGAATAAAGCTAACCTGGTAGAATGTGCTGAAGATATCGCATTTTTTCTTGGGTGGGTAGATAAAAAAAAATCTCATTCGCCGAAACAAAAGCAAATTTTTATAGAGTTGGATGAAAATGAAAGAAAGCTGCTTTCATTGCTGGATGGAAATAATTCTCTGCATGTAGATGCATTAAGTCAGCAGTCTGGTTTATTCGGAAGCCAGCTTGCAGTGGGTCTGCTGAATTTAGAATTTAAAGGAATGGTGATTTCGCTTCCTGGAAAAATGTATAGGCTCGCCTGAGAAAACTATTTAATGATTTGATTAAACAGTAAAATTTTGAATATGAATTAGGTTGAGAAAGCAGTTGTTATTGGTCAATCATATTAGTTATTATCAAATTCAAGAAGTCCGGCTGCTAACTTTTCCCACTGAATTCTAGCAAGGCCGGCGGTAGCAAATAATCCTACCACAATGTTCCGTAATTTGTTAAATACTCCTTGTGCCTTTTCTACATTAGGTAGCTCATTCCTTCCGTAAATTTCAGCTGCCACTTGTTTGCCTTTTCTGCTTACTATAAAAGTACTTGTGGCGTCACTATCTAGAAAATGAGAAACTTCGTTATTCTTGTTTAACGGATTTTGAGATGGGTGTACCTGAATAATATAGCGCTCATCTGTATCCTTTACATTCTTAGAATCAATCTTATCAATCTTGACCCAATCAAATCCATCGCTATTGGCGGACTTGGGGGCAGGGATTTTAATTTTAATGTAATCCCCAATCGCTGGTAAATTGTTTTTTTTCGTTCCTTCCGGATCAGTTAAAGTAAATATTCCGGAACCCTTGCCCGACCATTGGTCCCAGTTATTAATATCGGCAAGGCGATCCTTAACCTTGTTATAGACACGGGACGCTTCTTCTGCAGAGGCAAGGTTTATGTTTTTTTTTATTGTAAGATTTTTTCCTTTTCGTGGGAGGGGCACTCCGGGTTTCCTATTATTTGCATCTTTCATTCTATTTAAGATAAATACGGTTTAAGTCATTTGTTTTTTTACCAGCGTAAGGGCAACATCAGGACCACTGATATTCTGAAGCTTAAAATTCTTGCCGCCCATTTCATTGTACTGAACGAAAAATTCAATAATCTCATTTAAAAAGGTTTTATCCAAATCATCGATGGTTTTAATTTTAGCGAATTGGTTTGAGTCTACAGGAATAGCCAGCAAACGGTCATTCTTTACTTTTTTATGGTTGCGCTCTGTTTGCTCTGCTTCTATAACACCTATTATCCTGCATTCTACAAAGCAACCTGCAAATCCCGGAACTTCCATTATCACCAGCACATCTACTGGATCACCATCTTCTGCTTTTGTTTCTGGAATAAATCCAAAATCCAATGGAAACACGAGACCGGCAGGCAGGATTTTTCCTAATTGAAATAAACCGCTTTCAGGGTGATATGTATATTTATTACGACTCCCTTTTGGAGTTTCAATAATTACATTCACATTATTAGTCTGATCTGCAAAAGTATCTGGTAGTTTCATTTTGAAAGTAAAGCCTAAATTAATCTTAAACCTGTCTATTTATGAGAAATAGAGATTTATGGTTGTTACTAAATATTCGCGTAAAAAAGACTGATACTTTGTCCTCAACCTAAATGAATAGGTACAGTTAAATATTGCAACTTTAGTTTTATTAAAAATATAATCGGAGTATGTAGTTCATTCAGCTGTTTATTCCTCTTAGCGATAACGAAGGTCAGCCTTTTCCAGGAACCAGGTTTATAAGGTTAAGGAAAAAACTTATAGAGATGTTTGAAGGAGTAACCATTTACCGGCATTCACCTGTAGAGGGATTATGGGATCACCGGGGTAAAATGGTACAGGACGAACTGATTATTTTTTAAGTTCTGAGCCAGGTTCTCGATAAGTCGTGGTGGAAAAAATTTTGGAAAAAGCTTGAAAGAAATTTTCGTCAGCATAAAATTATGATCAGGTCTACTGAGTATCGGGAGCTTTAGAAATTAAAATTTCTTAGTTCGATATAATTATAGTTTGTACTGAAACCTTTGGGCAAAGGCAGGACTTTGTTCTACAGATCATCATCGTCGTCATCGGAACCTGCCTTTGTGTCAAATTCTTCTTCCACTTTAAAACCATCTTCCGGTGATTCATCATCGTCCTGATCATCATCACTTTGTTTTCTTAATGTTTTCTTCAGCATTTGTTCATCATCATTAAATTCTCTTAAATCATCATCCCTGTTTTCCTTCTTTTTTTTATTTTTTGTTCCTGCAGGTCCAGAGGATGAATTTTTAGATTGTTGAGAACGGGTGCCTGCTTGAGAAGTAGTTTGCTTACCGGCCTTTGATGGAGTTTTGCTTCCAGATTTATTTTTGATATCTGATTCCACGGTAGAGGTGGGTTTATTTTTTAGTGAAGTTTTTTTACTAACTGATTTATCGGAACTATCTTTTTTTGAATTTTTATTTGAAGCAGCTTTTTTTACCGGCTTTGAACCTTTTTGAGTGGCAGATTTCGGGGTAGTTTTTCTCGCTGATCTTGAAGAAGATGATTTGTTTGTGCTGGATTTCATGACAAATATATTAGATCGTAAATTTTAAATTAAGATTTGAAATTTTCAAATTTATTTTTAAAAAAGTAACAAATCCAATCAGCCCATTGTACTTGGTAATTTCGTGTGGGTTCTACATTTGAAACAAGGGTTAATAGCAATAAGTTATAGTATAACCAGCTGGTCTCTTTCTGCACCAATGGAAACCATAGAGACTTTTTTTGACGTTTTAACCTCGATAAACTCAATAAAGTCTATAAGCGTAGCGGGCAACTGATTTTTATGCTTCATACTATGATCCGATTTCCACCCCGGTAAAGTAGTATATAATGGTTCAATTTCTACGTTACTAATGTTAAATGGCAATTCAGCAGAAATCTCATCTTCAATTTTATAGGACTCGCAAATTTTTATTTCCTCAAAAATATTTAATACATCTGCCTTGGTAATTATAAGCTGAGATACGCCATTAAGCATAATGGTATAATTTATTTGTGGAATATCTAACCAACCGCAGCGACGGGGTCTGCCCGTTATAGAGCCGAACTCCCGGCCTTCCTTTCTCAGTAAATCACCGGTTTCATTTTTAAGCTCGGTCGGGAAAGGTCCCTCACCCACACGCGTGCAATATGCTTTGATCACCCCAATAACTTCACCAATAACAGCAGGGGCAATACCCAGACCGGTGCAAGCTGCTGCGGTTATAGTATTAGAAGAAGTTACAAAAGGATACGTTCCAAAATCAATATCCAGCATGGATCCCTGAGCTCCCTCAGCAAGAACTTTCTTTCCATTCTGTAACTGTTCATTTATAAAGTATTCTCCATTCACGGTTTCAAATGTTCGAAGTACCTCAATAGCATCAAACCATTTTTGTTCAAGGTCAATTGCATAATTTTCGAAATGGTATAGGTGAAGCAGATCAGTATGTTTCCTTTTAAGCTGATCATATTGGTTTTTAAATAGCGGCGAAAAAAGATCTCCAACCCGCAAGCCATTCCTGCCCGTTTTATCCATGTAAGCCGGACCTATCCCTTTTAATGTAGAACCAATTTTTTCCGTACCCTTTGCAGATTCGGAAGCTGCATCCAGAAGGCGGTGAGTAGGCATAATCAAATGCGCCTTCTTTGAAATCTTAAGCTTTTTTTTGAGGTCAATGCCAATGTTAGTGAGCTCTGTTATTTCTTTTACAAACTCAACAGGGTCTATCACCACCCCGTTACCTATTAAATTACAAGGCCTATCGTGAAACACCCCCGAAGGTATGGTGCGCAATACAATATGCTTACCCGCAATATTCAGTGTATGCCCTGCATTAGGACCACCCTGAAAACGAGCGATTAAATCATAATTTGGTGCAAGATAATCTACGATTTTTCCTTTTCCTTCATCCCCCCATTGTAACCCCAGTAAAACATCAACGGCCATAATAAAATTTTAATTAAGAATAGCCTAAACTAAGAGATATTTAATAGGGGATACTAAAGTGCCAATTGGTTTAATAAATTAAGAGCATCAGCTGTTCTGCTGGCAATTTGAAAATAGTGTTCGAGTTTAGTCATTACAAGCAACTTCCTTAACTGATCAGAAACATTGCATAATACTACCTGGGCCCCTTTTTCAGCAATTTTAATTTTTGCAGATATCAAGAAATTAAGGCAAACACTGTTAACAAACTGAAGACTTTTTAAATCAAGTATAAATTTTTTTTGATTGAGAATCAATTCTTTCTCGATTCGCTCACGAAGGACAGCCGTTTGTTGTTCACTTAAGATTTTTCCTTCTACCATAAATATTATGGCATTATCCACGCGATGGATATTATACTGCATTATTACCCTAATTTTTTTTGAAGATAGTTGTTTGATAGTGAAATTCTTTAGAAATTTTGGAAATTTTATCCCTGTTTCAAGATGTTGTTGCTGGAAGTAAAAAATTGCTGCAAACCTATAGAAATTAAGGGATCGACAAATGTAAATAGCTGATAAAGTCCTTTAGACTCATTACAAAGTAATATTAAAACATAAAATACTACCGGGCCTTAGCTTTTTGAAAAAAGTATGCTGTCTTGTAACTTTTTTATATATACTGCCGTCCAACCATTGAATTTAAAATAATACAAGATGAAAAAGATAATAATACCTGCTTTAGCAATCATTTTCTTGTCAATTTCTTTTGCAAATGCACAATCAGCAGTCAGGAAAAGCGACGAAATTAATTTTATAATGACTTCTTATCCAGTTGCTGAAGAGCATAGTTTAATATTAGACAGGGTGCAGCAGGAAACGGAGGATTTTCTATTAACTATTACACCGTTACCATCTTTTGTACAATTAATAGCCCAAAACATACCTGCTAAACAGCATGGTGCTGCAGAAAAAGGGGCTGGCCGTGACCGTAAGAAGAAAAAAGAATTGATAGAATCATCAGGATTGATTTCAAATTAAATTTAACCCTTGGGGAAGAGGTTTACCAACTTAGTTGAAAATAACCGGAAAGTTTTGCGACAGGTAAGCTGTTTGAATTCCCAAATAGCGAAATTATTAGTGAACCAAAAACTGTCGTATTACCGATGACGGCCCAGGAATACAATAAATGCGTCGATCTGTTTGCTGACAGGGTATATCGCTTCATTTTGAAAAATATGAAGAACAGTGAAGATGCCCGGGATGTAGTGCAGAATGCATTTGAAATATTATGGAAAAACCATTTAAGTGTAGAGTATGATAAATGCCGCTCTTACCTGTTCACTGTTGCTTATCATAATATGATTGATCAGTACAGAAAGAGAAAAAATGACGCAGATATTACGGAAGAGCATATGGATGTGCAAGGCAGCAGCTATCAGTACACAGGTGCGAAAGAAGCGTTAGAATTTGGCTTAACGAAATTACCGGAAATGCAGAAAACGGTGGTGCTGCTAAGAGATTATGAAGGGTATAGCTATGAGGAAATAGGAACTATTACGGGATTAAACGAGTCGCAGGTGAAAGTATATATTTTCCGGGCCCGTACCACTTTAAAAAATTTTTTAGTGAGAACCGAAAATGCTTTATAACCGATTGATGATTGTAAAAGATGAAAGTTAACCATAAAAATTACCAGGAATACCTGGTTCGGTTCATTGATGGTGAACTGTTAAATGAGGAAGAAAATGAGCTCAGGCTTTTTCTAAAAGAATACCCTGAACTGGAGTCAGATCTTAATGCTTTTGATGAAACTATTTTAAAGGCGGATGAATCTATTGTCTTTTTGAAAAAAGAAACACTGCAAAAGGGAATTACTACATTAAATTATCCCGAATATTTTGTCCGTTTTGTGGATGGGGGTTTGTCTTCATCGGAATATACAGATGTAATTACTTTCTTAAATCAATACCCGCAATTTCAGCCCGTGATGCATGCATACAAGGCCACGGTGTTAGTCTCAGATAGTAAAGTTTCTTTTCCGGATAAGGAATCGTTGAAGCATAGAGAAAGAAAGATAATCACTATTAACATCCGGTATATCCTTACAGCCGCTGTAGCCGCAGTTATATTCTTCTTATTTATGATGCAAGGCGTACGCTGGAAAGACAATATTTCATCTGTTCCATTAGCGGGAAATAAAGCCACTCACTCTCTTCAGGAAAGCAGTAGAGATATAGCTCATATGAATCAATCTAAAAATCAAAAAGAATCGGATTCTGCTGTAATAATGCAGAATTATAAGAATGATAAAATCGCTCAGGGTAATACAGATATCAACTTAAAAAAGGATGTAGATAATTCCCAGAATATTGTAAAAAGGAATCAAATTAAAAAATCAGTAAATATTGCTTCAGTGGTTCATAAAGACCCAAAGCATTATTCGACAGCGGGAAATCAGCAACCTGATTTTAATGAAAAACGTGATGAATATGCTGCTGTTTTTACTTCAGATTTACTGAAAATGCCCGTAGCGAAACCTCATACTATTCCCGTACAGAGCCGGATGAACAGAGCACCTTATTATGTTTTTGTCAATGAAAGTAAATCCGGCAATAATGAGCTGGGCAATTCCAACAAAAATACAAATGTGATGGGATGGTTATCCATTGCATCTCTTGTTGGTGAAGAGCTATTACGTATAACCGGGCGTGGTGAATTGATAAAAAACAGTGAAGCCAGGGATGAAACTATGCAAATCAAAACTAAAAACCCTGTTGCAGTAAGTGTCGATACAGAGAAATTTTCTTTCTACCATAAATTTTTCAAAAAGAGAAATAAACGATCAACATCAACTCATTAAAAACTTAACTATGAAAAAGGCCTTTATATACTTATTGTTCATGTTGCTACCGGGTTTGGTTTTTTGTCAGAAACCGGCAACTACGCTGTCGCAAAAACAGTTTGATCAATTGCAGAAAGACCTGCAAAGTATGCAGGAGCAGCTTCAAAATCAATTAAAGTCTCTGCAGGAATCCATATCATTTCTAAGCAGGCAATTAAAAGAAAGGGATTTCAATATTCCCGGGAGCAAATTTCACGCACGGATACTACCTGACGGCAGGAGTTATCTTTTCTCCCCGGACGACCAGGCTGATGAAGGCAACTTTTTTATACCAAAACGGGAGGATCTTGAAAAATGGAAAGATGCAATTAAGGATTTTGAGATACCTCAGTGGGATTTGAGACAATGGAAAGAAGAATCTCCTGATTTTTTCAGAGTGCCCCCGCCTAACCACCATTATGATTTTAACATACCTAAAATATTTCCGCCACCCCCTCCGCCTGCTCAGGAATTTAAAAGGCACCGGCGTGGCTCCGATGATTGGAAACATGGACTTCCATTTTATGACTGGTTCAATAAAAGCTGAAAAGTTTTAACCCATATTTAAGATTATTTATTCACCCTCTTTACATTATTTAACAATCAATAAATGTATCTCATGAAAAGTGTTTTATTAACAGCCTGGATGTTTTTGTTACTTCCTGCAGTGGGATTTTCTCAGCAGGTATGGACCCCGGAGCAACAGCAGCAATTCCAGCAGGAAATGGAGCAATGGAAAGTGCAGTTTCAACAGCAAATGCTTCAGCTCCAGGATCAGCTTGCAAAAATGAAGGAAGAATTAAAGGACCAAAATCGAGACAGTGGTAGCGACTTTGATATACAATTTGAAGTGCCCCCAATGCCACCTATGCCCCCGGGTTCTACTGGCGATCAGAATGAAGAAGACACCACTTCTTTTTTAATGCCGGATATGGATAATGAAAATAACGATTCAACAGAAGTAAAGGTGGGAAGATGGAATATTATTGTGCGCGATAATCATAACAAGGATGAACAGCACGTGAATATTTATAAAGATAAAACTGATTGTACTGATAATGAAGAATCTCATCATCTTAAAAATATTGAAACAAAATACCTGTTGCTTGATGTAGGATTAAATAATTACTCCGGGCGAAATGGTGTTTCAAATTTAACTGCAAATTATTCACCTCTCAAAGTAAATACTGGCAAATCCTGGGTAGTTGATGTTCATTTAATAAATCAGAAAATTAACCTGATCAGCTATCATCTCTGGTTGAGCTATGGAATTTTCTTCGAATTTAACAGCTACAAGTTTAATGACCTTACTAATGTGCTGGTGCCGAGAGTGGATTCTGTAGTATTTGTAAGCAGTGAGCAGCCATTGAAAAAGAATAAATTATCGCCAACCTATGTCGGTATTCCTGTAATGCTGCGGCTTGAAACTAATCCGGACGATATAAATAAATCATTCCACATCAGTGCAGGAGGTTTTGGTGAATATTTGCTGGGGGCCCATACAAAAACAAAAACGACCTCAGGTGATAAGAATAAGCAACACGATGATTTCAATTTAAATGATTTCCGTTATGGAATTACCGGCAGAATCGGTTATGGCTGGTTTAATTTATATACTAATGTGAGCTTATCTACTTTATTTGCAAAAGATGTTGCTCCGGAAGCATACCCATGGTCGGTGGGTCTTGCCTTCGAATTTTAAACAGGAATAGGCAATAATAAATCCGCACTCCTCCGCGGATTTATTATTAAAGTCCTGCCGGTAATCTTTAAATGGCTATTACTTATTAAAAGAATCAGTTGCTTTATAAGCAATCACCTGGTCATATCTTGCGCCAAACGGACGGTAGTAAACGAAAACCTGGTAAGTATTTTGGGTTTCATATGAATTGCCTTCTATTAAATCTGTTTCGGCATTTCCATTATTATCAGAATATATGTATTCATACTCGTAATAACCTTGCTTTAAATAGGCCTTAGCTTCGTAAGCAAATAGTTTTGGATTCCACTGCATTTGAAAATCAGGTAATAGCTGCCAATCCGTAAACTTTCCGAACAGGTAAATTTTACCTTCTTTTACGGGATAGTCAAATGGCAGTGTGAAGTACACCCATACATAATCTGCCTGTAAAGCTTCTTCAGGATAATCCTGTGTAGCAGGAAGAAATTTGCCATCTATATCCCGTCTGAAAAAATAAGGGGTCCCCGCCCTCACCTCATCAGAAAAAAGTAAAATATCCGTGACATCATTACTTGTCTTTATTTCTTTCACATGCTCCGTTCGATATCGAATAGTACGCGTATCAAAATTCCGGAATTCTTTTCCCGCTTCAAAAGCATTCTCCATTTCATAGTTATAATCCAGTTGATTGGAACGTTGAAAGAGCGGGGATAAATTGGAGATGGCATTATCCCATCTGAAATTTTGCATCAGAAGGACATGAATGTCATTTTGTGGATTTGAAATTGACATTCCACTATAGTTAAGCGAAAAATCTACTTCCTGGTGTGTCCGTGAATATTTAGCACTCAAAGGCTGATGTACATCTGTGATTACCTGCAAATTACTTTCAAATACTATAAATCGCCTTGTTAAAACCACTTTGCCCGGATCGTTATCTGCGTATACCTTAAGAACATAATTTCCCGATTTTGTTATCCTGATGTCTGCATTCGGGAATTGCAAATCATAGTGAGTAAAATGCTGATAGGTATTGAATGAAAAACTGAATGTAATAATTTCCTGCTGCTGGAATCCTTCCAAATAACCGAAAGGATTAAGGTCTGATGGTGTCCAGTCGTAGTTGCATAATATCAGGGTGTAGAAATAATTTTTTTTATCACCTTCCAAATCATCGAAAGCAAGATGTAGTTGTGAAGGCCCATTAAGAGGGATAACGGCATCTGAAAGAGGAAGAGGATTCACATATAGTTGTACTGTACGAACTGAAGCAGTAAATATTTGATCCCTAAAAACAGCAGGATCATTGGCTAATGCTGAATTAGCATTAAAGAGCAAAATCAAAACAATAGCCAGATTATTCCTGCTTTGCATGAAAAAAAATGAATAATTCATTACGTTTGCCGGTTAAAATTTTCTGTAACGGGAATATTATTGTTTAATAAAGGGTGAATTCTTGATAGAAATGATAAAAAAACTATATCAATTTCGTTCAGTCAGATAGATTTTCTTTATTTTCTCAAAGATTATAAATATGACTAAAAATTTCAGCTTATCATCCCTTGAACGATTGCCTGACCTAGCTTCTGAAATTTTTTTATTTTGTCCGAATAAAAAAATCTTTGCTTTATCAGGAGAAATGGGATCCGGTAAAACTACACTTATCGGCGCTCTTTGCAGGATGCTGGGAGTGAAGGATAGGGTTACCAGCCCCACTTTTCCAATTGTTAACGAATATTATGCTACGGGACGCATTTCCCACATTGATTTGTACAGATTAAATAGTATTTCTGAGGTATTAAATATTGGGATAGAAGAGTATCTTGCGGGGAATGAGTATTGCTTTATTGAATGGCCGCAGTTGATTAAAATATTGTTGCCCTCAGACACTGTTTTCATAAAAATTGAATGTGATAAAGAAAAAAGAAAGATCACTATAACGAGTTCATGAGCGGGGAACGAAAAGTAAAATTATCTGAAGAGTTAAAGACAAGCCTGGGGCTTACACCAAAGGAATCTGTGCTGGAGGTTGCCCGCAGCAGCGAGAAATTATTTATTGGCATACCTAAAGAAAAATTTTTCCAGGAAAACCGGGTAGCCTTGACACCGGGGGCCATTTCCATATTAATTGGTAACGGACACCGCGTATTAGTTGAAACAAAAGCGGGTGAAGGGGCACGTATTTCAGATTCGGATTACTCCGAAGCAGGTGCAGAAATTGGATATAATACTAAGGATGTATTTCGGGCCAGCCTTATTTTGAAAGTAGCCCCTCCTTCTGCACAGGAGATTCATTTTTTGCATGCGCACCAAATCATTATATCCCCTTTACATCTCCCAACACTTTCCAGGGAATATATTGAATCATTGCTTCGGAAAAAGGTGACTGCCCTTGCCTATGAATACATAAGAGATGAAGCAGATACATTTCCACTGGTCTCTTCAATGAGTGAAATTGCAGGCAGCACAGCTATACATATCGCAGCTGAATTATTAAGTGATATGCACCATGGCAAAGGAATTTTACTCGGTGGCATTGCAGGGGTTCCTCCTGCCCGTGTGGTAATACTTGGTGCAGGGACAGTAGGTGAAAACGCCGCCAGAACAGCTCTTGCATTGGGTGCCGAAGTGAAGATTTTTGATAACTCCATCTATAAATTAAGACGCCTCCAGCGAAATATAGGGGCGCGGGTCTTTACCTCAATAATAAGGCAGGATGTACTGGCCAAGGCGCTAAGCAAAACAGACGTAGCGGTGGGAGCGGTGCATAGTAAATCGGGTCGGACTTCCGTCCTGGTTACAGAAGAAATGGTATCAAAAATGAAACCCGGATCAGTAATTATTGATGTTAGCATAGACCAGGGAGGATGTTTTGAGACCTCTGAAATAACCACACATGATAATCCGATTTTTAAAAAATATGACATAATTCATTATTGTGTTCCAAATATTCCCTCACGGGTTCCACGGACTGCCTCTCAGGCAATCAGCAATGTCCTCACGCCCACATTACTGGAAGCCGGTAGATTGGGTGGATTTGAAAAGTTGATGCATGTCCATAACCATATCCGCAATGGAGTTTATATATTCAAGGGGACACTGACCAACCGTCACATAAGTGAAAAGTTTGATATGAAATATACAGACCTGAATCTTCTGTTTACTGCAGGAATGTAAATCCCGGATACTTTAATTAAACTCATGGCCGGCAGTATTCATTTCGGGACTACTCTTACATTCCTCCTTATGTTTTTGCTGTATGTGAACTCAAAATCCTTAATAATAAACAAAGTATCACTCTGATTGTTAATTTAGTAAGGAAAGCATTTCCCGTTATTATAGCTGTTACTGATTCCAGTTCTGGTTAGTAATTAAAATCTTTTAGCTGAAAGTATATTATGGCGAAATATCTGATCAAAGATTTAGAAGCCCTTTCAGGAATTAAGGCACATACCATTCGGATTTGGGAGCAGCGTTACGGAATTCTCAGGCCACTGAGAACAGAAACAAATATCCGTCAATACAATGATGATGAGCTCCGGCTTTTGCTAAATATTTCTTTTCTGAATCGCAATGGGTTTAAAATTTCCAGACTGACCCAAATGAGCGTTGCAGAAATGGAAGAAAAAGTTAAAAACATCTCTTATACTGACTTTGAATACCATAATCAAATGGATGCTCTGGTGCTGGCCATGGTGCAGATGAATGAGTTCAAATTCGAGAAAATAGTCAATCTTAATATTGTTGAATTAGGCTTTGAAATCACCTTTGAAAGGATTCTATTCCCTCTTATGCGCAAAATAGGAGTAATGTGGCAGATAAACACAGTCAATCCTTCGCATGAACATTTTATCTCAAACCTCATTCGTCAGAAACTTATTTCAGCGATTGATCGTACGGATCCTGTACACCAGGCGGTATCGAAAGCTCTTTTATTTCTACCTGAAGGAGAACTACATGAATTGAGCTTATTATATCTGCATTTTATATTAAAAAAAAGGTCTGTACATGTACTGTATTTAGGTCAGAATGTCCCTATAGAGGACTTAGTGAGAAGTTGTTCACTTTTTAAACCGAATTTCATGTTTGGTATTTTCACTTCTTCTCCTTATGAGGAAAAAATTCCCTCATACCTTTCGAAATTATCAAAAGCTTTTCCAAAATGTAAAATATATTTATCCGGCTTTCGCATGGTATACTATAAAAAAAACTTACCTGCCAATATTAAAATCTTTAAGGAAATTTCTGAGATAAAGGACTTCCACTATAAGGCCGAAGATAGCGCCCTATGAGCACATCAGGATGAAAATGTGTTGATAGTATATATACAATTTATTACACAAAACTTTTTAATCAGAATAATGCTGGTAAATAAGATTTCAGTAAGAGTACTGCTTAAATAAATGGATTAAATATTTTAATTTTGTTTACTATTCATTTGGAATCATTAAACAAAACATATTTCTTTGTACTCTATTTAAAACTTAAGCAAATCCAATGTCTACAATAGAATTTAACAAGCAAGTGGTTCTTTTTTCTAATTCACTAAATTCATTTGCTTATACACTTACAAAGAACATAGAAGATTCGAAAGATCTTATTCAGGAAACTATTTACCGTGCTTTGGTTAATAAAGATAAATTCATGGACAATACAAATCTTAAAGCGTGGATGTATACCATAATGAGAAATATTTTTATCAATAATTACAGACGCGCTTCTAAAAGAACAATTGTAAATGATGAGTCTGAAAGCCAGTTTGTTATAAATATGCATGCCGGAACAGCCTATAATTCCGGTGAATCAAAACTGATATTCAGAGAGATGGATGATGCTTTACATGCAATTAATGATGAATTGCGTATTCCTTTTATGATGCACCATGAAGGATATAAGTATCATGAAATTGCTGAATATCTCAATATCCCTTTAGGCACTGTAAAAAGCAGGATCTTTTTTGCAAGGCGTGAATTAAAGCAAAGAGTTCAGAAATACTAATTAAGTGCGAGTGTTACAATAATCATCTGCTGCTTTGATTGTTGAAGTAATATCTTTCGCCTATAACTATTTCTGTGAATTTTTTAATGTTATTGGCTCTTGCAGTTACTCCGCGAGTGCCCGCCCATGCAGTTGTTGCAGTAATTTTGGGTTATTATATTGGTTTGGCAAAGTTTGAACGTAATTCCATTTTACTTTTGTTTACGGGGCCGATATTTGCAATAATTATGCATGGTATTTATGATTCTGTTTAATGGTTCACAATATATCCATGATGGCATCCGGTGCTCTTGTATCTATCATTTTTGGAATTCAATTCTCATTCAAAGCTATTCGTATTCACCAGGAACATTCACTTTTCAGAATCAGGTAAGGCATAAAAACTTTACTATATTCTTTTTTATTTGAAAGGCAGAATAAAAATGGTATAAAATGAAAAGGTCACTTTATTTGCTTAAGAGCTTCATGTATTTCTGTTACAGGCAATTGACACGTTTTATTTTCACAGATATAAATAAAAGTTTTTCCTTCAATAAATTTATCCCTTAATAAGGGTAAGTCACTCGTTTTAATGCAACCGAAAAAAATGCTGTTCGGTATAAAATAATCTCCAAATTCTCTACGCTTTCGCACAGCATCCGGTCCTGTTATGGCTATTTCATAAGAAGCTGAGATATATTCTAACATCAGTAAAGCCCAGTTAGAATAACCACTTCCATATTTTATAATAAATGGTTTCATTGTATTCAGCATTTGCCCTGAATGCTCCATATAGTGTTCACGATCAAAAAACTTACCGAGTAAAAAAAGATTATGAGCCATTACGGAGTTGGAAGCGGGAATCACATTATCACTTGTTTCCGTTTTGCGGGCAATAAGGGCCGGGTCGAGATCGGAAGTAAAATAATACATGCCATTTGGCTGGCTGGTGTCTGAAAAGTGCATCATGGTATATTCAGCAAGGTTTCTGGAATATTGAAGCCATTTTTCATCAAAAGTCGCTTCATACAATGCTATAAAAGCTGCAATTGAAAATGAATAATCTTCCAGGAAACCATTAACTGACGACCGGTTATTTTTATAGCTGTGAAACAAACTGCCATCTTGTTTCAATTGCTTCGTTAAAATAAATTGTGCATTGGTCAGCGCTGCGTTTAAAAAATTTTCCTCTTTAAATACGACATATGCATCAGTATATGCCTGAATCATCATTGCATTCCATGATGTAAGTGACTTATCATCAAGGCCCGGCTTGATCCGCATTTCTCTTTGCTGTAAAAGTTTTTTCTTCCAGGCAACTATCTTACTTTCAAAATCATGGTTACTCAGGTTCCACCGTTTTGCAATACCCTCATCCGAATCTTTTCGTACTAAAATATAATTACCATGTTCCCAATACCCTATCTCATTAACGTTGTAGTAATCTGCAAAAGGACTGAAATCATCACCTAAAAGATTTTGCAGTTCCTCTTTTTTCCAAACGTAATATTTACCTTCCTCCCCTTCAGCATCTGCATCTAAAGCTGAATAGAAACAGCCTTCAGATGACGTCATTTCCCTCTGAATCCATTCCAGCGTTTCATATACAACCTGTTTGTAAAGCGGATCTTTTGTTAACTGATAGGCAGCGCAATAAAGGGAAACTAATTGTGCATTATCATAAAGCATTTTTTCAAAGTGTGGAACTTTCCAGTCTGTATCTGTTGAATAACGTGCGAACCCGCCTCCGATCTGGTCATAAATTCCGCCCAGAGCCATTTTATGCAATGTCAGGTTCACCTGCTTCATTACTTTTTTATCATTCTGCAGGTAGGCATATTTCAGTAAAAAAAGATAGTTATTTGGCAATGGAAATTTTGGTGCATGGTTGGGTCCGCCCTCATTAGTATCAAAAGAGTTACTCCACTCACTAACACACCTCTTAAGTGAATCTGCTGTAAAATCAGGTTTCGAAGTATCTAACTGTACCAGATCACTTTCCTTAATGCCGTTTATTAAAAGAGAGGCATAACCTGTGGTTTTTTCCGGATCATTTTTATATAGTGCTGAAAGTTTGGTTAGAATTTCTTTCCAGCTGGCAGTAGGGAAGTAAGTGCCTCCATAAATCGGCCTGCCATCGGGTAAAGCAAAACAATTTAACGGCCAGCCACCGCTGCCACTTATTAACTGCACTGCATTCATATACACCTGGTCAATATCTGGTCGCTCTTCACGATCCACTTTAATACAAATAAAATTTTCATTCATTAACCTTGCCGTGGCAGTATCCTCAAAAGATTCATGTTCCATTACATGGCACCAGTGACAGGAGGAATACCCGATACTTATTAGCAGCAGCTTGTTTTCATCCTTCGCCTTTTTCAAAGCTTCTTCTCCCCATGGATACCAGTCCACAGGATTATGCGAATGTTGCAGCAGGTAAGGACTTGTTTCATGTATTAGATGATTAGTGAAAGGATGTGAAGTGTCTTTCAATGTGGCCATATTATCTGATTGTATTTGACCATGAAAACAAGTTCCTGATGCTATAATTATAAAAAACAATAATAAAATCGGTGATTGCACGGTTGTAAAGAAAACTGTTTAAAAATAAACATATAGCTGATAACAAAGGTGTGATCAGGCTTTGATGTAAGAGCTGTAGATAATTTAAAATGCTCTTGCTGTTCATTTATCAGCATCAATCACTGCTGAATAACATAAGTTGGTCTCTTTTTTAATCGGGCTGCACTTCGGTGTCAACAAAATAATTGGTGTGCATCGAAAAATCTTTCTTTTTTTACTGCCGGATTCTGTCTTGCTTTGTAAACTTTAAAAATCAACCATGAATAAAACGCTACTACTTCTGATTATCTTATCATGTATATTCACTTTTACCTCTTACGGACAGGAATGGCTTGGAATAAGCAATAGCAACTATGCGGGCGTTAGTGGTATAGCATTAAACCCCGGCACAATGCTCACTTCTAAATTAAGCTGGGATGTTAATGTGGCTTCAGGAGATGCTTCCTTCGAAAATTCATTTTTGTACATACCAAAAGGGGACCTTAGCTTCTTTGGTATAAAAAATATCGTTAACCGGATTGGTGATAAAAATTATCTTACAAAGTATAATGCTTCTGATCCCAATTCCCTTCAGTTTATGGCTGCATCCGGAACGCTTATGGGACCATCGGCAATGGTGAGATTCAAAGAAAGATATGCAGTCGCCTTTACCATGCAGGGACGAACTTTTGCAAGTGCAAGAAATGTTTCTTCCAACCTTGCTCAAAATGCTTACGACTTATTAAAAAATAATGAACTGTTCAATCAGAATCTTGAAATTCGAGATTTAAATGTAGATGCACTTGGATGGATCGAATACGGACTTTCCTTCGGTACCTATTTATATAAAGGGAACAATCAATTGTTGAGTGGTGCAGTATCCCTTAAACTTTTGGAGGGAGCTGCAGGTGGATATGTTAACTCAGCAACTATTCCATACAGGATTGTGGATCAGAATAATTTAATTATAGGAGGAAGTGAACCTGCTCATATTGATTATGGGATGGTTGATTTTCCTGTTTACCAGTCGATTGACAATTATAATGATCTTATCCAGGGAAGAGGTTATGGGTGGAATCTTGGCTTTACTTATGAGTTCCTCCGTGATTCTTCACAGTGGACTTATGAAATGGATGGGAATAGACATTGGGATCACGATAAAAACCGCTATTGGTTGCGTTTGGGAGCTTCCCTGATCGATATGGGTCAAATTAAATTTAAAGAAAATGCCGGTAGCTACCATTTGGTTACTGACAGCGCAAATTATCGTAATTGGTTCTTTGAAAAATTCCATAGCCAGCAGGACCTTAATCATAAGCTGAGCTATTTGGCTTTTGGCGATTCTACTCAATCATTTTCGGATTTTGGATTTGAAATGCAGATGCCTTCTGCAGTTAGTGTGCAGGCAGATGTAAATGTTTATAAAGATTTTTATGTGAATGCAACCGTTGTTCAGGGTTTTAGTTATGGAAAAAAGGCTGGTGTAAGACGACCGAGCGTTTATTCAATAACTCCACGTTATGAATCTAAATGGTTTGAAGCCAGCATCCCTGTTTCCATTATTGATTATGGAAAAGCAAAGGCGAGGGTTGGAATTGCTTTAAGGGGCGGTCCTGTATTTATTGGTTCTGACAACATATTAGGGCTTGCCACTGCTCAAGACCTTACCTCCTTTGATCTATACGCCGGTATAAAGATTAATATACCAGAAAGAAAACCTCGTGATCGCGATCATGATAATGTTTCAGATAAACTGGATAGATGTCCGGATAAGGCTGGGTTGTGGAAGTTTAAAGGTTGTCCGGATAGTGATAATGATGGCATTGTAGATTCAGCAGATGCTTGTCCTGATGAACCAGGGCCTGTAGAAACTCAGGGTTGTCCTGACAGAGACAAGGATCTCGTTATTGATTCTAAGGATGAATGTCCCGATACACCAGGCTTAGCCGAATTTAATGGTTGTCCTGACACAGATGGAGATAGTATTCCTGATAAGGTGGATGCATGTCCGACCCAGAAAGGCTTGCCTCAATTTGGTGGTTGTCCCGATACAGATGGAGACGGAATTCCGGATAAAAGTGATGCCTGCCCAACCGAAATAGGCCCTGTAAGCACCAATGGATGTCCCGACCGCGATAGCGATCTAGTGGCCGATAAGGATGATCAATGCCCCGATGAGCCTGGTATTCCGGCAAACCACGGGTGTCCGCCTATAAAAGAAGAAGTTTTGCAGAAAATTAAGTTGAGTGCACAGGCTATTCAATTCGAAACGGGTAAGGCCATCATCACAAAAAAATCTTATGCTGTGCTCGATATAATTGCTGAGATTATGAATCAATATGCATATACAAAATGGAATATTAATGGCCATACAGATAATGTAGGTAAGCCGGATTACAATCTGGATCTTTCTCAAAGAAGAGCCGAAGCAGTTCGGGATTACTTCATCAGTAAAGGCATAGGTGCTGAACGGCTTGCTGCAAAAGGATTTGGGTTGACGGAACCTATTACTACAAATAAAACTGCTGCAGGAAGGGCAAAAAACAGAAGAGTTGAAATTATACTCATTGAAGATTAGATATGGAATAAACTGCGTTGCTGAAAACAGCGCAGTTTTTTTAAGGTAGAATAATAGCAAGAATTCATTCTGCAAACGTTACATCAGATAGCCTGTGTTGGATGTATGTCACAATCAAGAATTTGAAGCTTACTTCTTTATCTGCCTTTTTCGTATGCAACGTAATAATAATGCTGTTGCAGTCGTGCTCTACCTATCATACTTACACCTCTCTTGATAAGGCACTTAATGAACCGTTGCAGGTAGAGCGGTTAAAAATTGAATATAAGACATTACATACATTGCCTTCTGAAATAGGAAAGCTCACGAATCTAAAGATCCTGGTATTGGCTCATGACCAGCTGGATTCTTTACCTCCGGAAATAGGCAATCTCCATAAATTAGAAAGGCTTGGCTTAACTGCTAATAAATTGAAAAAGCTTCCTCCGGAAATTGGGTATTTGAAAAATTTAAAAACCCTTTCGGTACAGTTTAACAATCTCGATTCATTGCCATCATCTATTGGGTCACTCATTAACTTATCCGATCTGCGTGTTTCTTACAACAGCCTTAAATATTTACCCGCATCGATAGGTAATCTATCTAACCTTGAATTCCTATACCTTGATAATAATCTGTTATTGTCATTACCTAAAGAAATTGGTAAGCTATACCACCTGAAGTTCTTATATATTGGAAAAAATGCTTTGGACGATCTGCCACCTCAATTTGGAAACCTTACTGGCTTAGTGGAATTGGATGTTTCAAGAAGCGGAACGCTGCTTCGATTGCCGCAATCATTATGCAGCGTAAGAACACTTGAAACGCTTTATGTTGATCAAACTACTTTTGTGCCTTCCTGTTTGTATTCCAGAAACCATTTGCATTTTAAGATTATTATGCAATAATAGGATATAGTCAAAAAAATAAAACCCTGCAAATTGCAGGGTTTTATTTTTTTTAATCACTAAGTTTTATCCTAAGATGAGAATGAGCGCGTAAATTAACCCGGGAATAAAAAAAAGTAAAGTTAAAATCAGGTCAATCCAGAAATGAGAAGTTATTCCCTGCTCATAAAGTGCCACACCAAGAGGAGGAATAAAAATCGAAATAATGGCATACAGAACTTTATTGTTCGCATTTGTGGTTGTTGCGGCAGCTTTAAGTTTATCTTTTAAGATCTGTAATGCGCCATGGTGGGCTGTAACATCATGATTATTGGCTCTGTTCAGATGTTGTGCTTCGGGTGCTGCGGGTTGTGCAACTGGTAAGTCATTATTAAAACCGATTTTTAAATCTGTCTTTGCAGCATCGTTAAATATTTGCGTTTGCTGGGGAATGCTTAAAGGAGTTACAACTTCCTCTGTTGAAGCAGTCAATATTAATGGATCAATGGGAGCAGGCATTAATGCTGCATTGTTTTCGTCCCGTGTGTTGTTTTTAGCAACCGTGGTTTGTGCCTTTTTCAGAGGAGTAACATCAGGATGATAGTTACCCACAAATTTCAGGTCGTAATCCCGTGCGCAAGAGGATAATAATACAGCTGTGCTAAAAGCAATAAAGACAAGTAAGTAATTTTTGTTTTTCATTGGTTTCTGTTTTTTTGGTTAGAAAATTCAATACCTGGATTATAATTTTTTTACAAAGGCAATGCCGCAATTTAGCAGAAAAATTATCAAATCGTTTCTTCGGGATTTATAAATTTTCCCTGGTCATTGGGAACTGTTCTGAAAATATGGTCCCAAAACGAGGAAGAAACTCCAAACCCTTTACCGGGTACTTTATAATGATGCAGGTGGTGATATTTCCATAATGGCTTCATAAATTTAAATGGTGGAGCCATGGCATGTATGGCATAATGCATGGAGCCATAAATAAGATAACCAGTAATGAAACCTGGGAAAAATGGAAAAGCGTTATTCTGAAAAACAAAATAATATACCGAAAATAGCAAGGAAGCAATGATTAAAGAAGGGGCAGGGGGCATAAACAAACGCTCTTTGTCTCTCGGAAACTCATGATGAACGCCATGAGCGGTGTAAAGAAATTTTTGCATTTTTGGATTTTCTGAATGATGATGAAATGCAAAACGATGCATCAAATATTCAAATAACGTCCAAAAAAACATTCCACTAAAATAGAACCCCATGGCCTGGTACCATTGAATGTGGAGAACTGCAATACTGTATATTATCATTGCAATAATCAATGGAATATAGATACTAAAGATCACCTGAGGACTGGTTTTTGTCAGTACTTCAAGATGTCTTGAGTGAAAAATGGTTGCTTGTCCTTTATTCTTAATTTTAAATTCCATAGAAGCAATACGCAAAGATACTATGAAAATTGTATGTTAGGGATGCTTCTTGTACACCGCGTATAAAAAGGAATGAATTCCTGTGGTTTTTGCAGTTGCTTTCCTTTCTTTGCTTTTAATCTGATAATTGAAATGATAGCAACTTTTAAGTAAATACTGCAAAAGGTATTAAGGTAAGAATATGATTCAAAAAAAGCAAAAACCATTAATTCTTGTTACTAATGATGATGGCATTACTTCCCCTGGTATTAATGCATTAGTGGAAGAGATGCGACATTTTGGAAAAGTAATAGTAGTGGCTCCCGATAGTCCTCAATCCGGAATGGGACATGCTATTACTATTGACAATTTACTCCGCCTTGAACATATTAAAATATTTGACGATGTGGAATCTTACCAATGCAGTGGTACGCCTGTAGATTGTGTAAAGGTTGCCGTAGATAAAATAATTAAAGGGAAACCGGATCTGTGCGTATCAGGCATTAATCACGGTTCCAACTCTTCCATCAATGTAATTTATTCCGGAACAATGTCGGCAGCTATGGAAGCTGCAATCGAAGGGATTGATGCCATTGGCTTTTCTTACCTTAATTATTCATTTGAGGCAGATCTTACCCTGCCTAAAAAAGTGGTTCGTCACATTACACCACGGATATTGAAGAATGGTTTGCCAAAAAATATTTTACTAAATGTGAATATTCCAAATATTACTGAAGCACATTATAAAGGTGTTAAGGTCTGCCGGCAGGCCGTAGCCAAATGGGAAGAAGAATTCTCAGAACGTATTGATCCGCGTGGAAAAAAATATTACTGGCTCACCGGGAAGTTTGTTAATAAAGACAGTGGAGAAGATACGGATGAATGGGCTCTCGCTAACGGATATACTTCTATAGTGCCGGTGCAGTTCGATCTTACGGCTCATCAGGCCATTCCATACATTAATGAGTTGCACTTTGATGGAGAAGCGAAATAGAAAAACTGCTGGCTACGATAATCCTTATTTTGGAGCTTTTCTGGGATTAACGTTCCCTATAATTGCATTTCTGTTGTTCTGGGTATATGAATTTTCCGATCAGTATAGTTTATCAGAGTATTATGATACACTTTTTAATAAAAGCCAGATGTCGGCCGTATTAAGTCTTTCAGTATTGGCAAATCTCCCTGTTTTTTTTCTCAACCTGTGGAACCAAAGATATGGAAACGTAAAAGGTATATTGGGCGCAACTTTTTTATATGGCGCTCTTATTATTCTCTTTAAATTCTTTTAATGAAGCTGTATATTATAGCCGGAGAAGCATCGGGTGATCTTCACGCTTCTAACCTTGTTAAACAGATAAGGCTCATTAATCCTCAAGTGCAATTCCGTGGTTTTGGAGGCGATTTAATGCAGAACCAGGGAGTACATCTTACAAAGCATTACAGTGAAACTGCTTTCATGGGCTTTTTTGAAGTATTAACTCACCTGAATAAAATAATGGGATTTATTGAGCTCTGTAAAAAAGATATTATTAGCTGGAAACCTGATGCGCTGATCCTGGTTGACTATCCCGGCTTTAATTTACGAATAGCCGAATTTGCAAAGAACATGGGACTAAAAGTTTTTTACTACATCTCACCGCAGGTATGGGCGTGGAAAGCATCACGCGTTAATAAGATTAAAAAATATGTGGACAGGATGTTTGTAATTCTTCCTTTCGAAAAATCCTTTTATGGAAAATGGGGTCATGAAGTGGAATTTGTAGGGCATCCATTACTAGACGCCCTTTCAGGCTTTGAATCAAATAAAAATCAGGGAGCCAAAGATGATGAGCAAATAGTGGCCCTCTTGCCTGGTTCCAGGAGACAGGAAATAAAAAAAGTATTACCTGTAATGACCAGCGTCATTAAAGACTTTCCCGGTTATCGTTTCATTGTAGCAGGAGTTGGTTCTGTGGAAAAGCAGGTTTATCAATCCATTATTCAAAAATCGAGGTGTGAAATAATTTTTAATGATACCTATTCCCTATTGGCTACGGCCATGGCGGCAATCGTTACCTCGGGAACAGCAACACTCGAAACAGCTTTATTCAATGTTCCTGAAGTCGTCTGTTACAAAGCAAATCCGGTCTCTGTTTTTTTAGCAAGGAAGATGGTAAGTATAAAATACATTTCCCTTGTAAATCTAATTGCTGATAAGGAAGTGGTAAAGGAATTGATTCAGCATCAGGCGAACTATGAAAATATTAAATTTGAATTGAAAAGATTGCTTGAGGACAATAACTACCGTAATCGTATTTTATCAGATTACGAAATGCTAAAGAACAAACTTGGAGGAATGGGTGCTTCCCAAAAGACAGCAGCAGCAATACTTGAAATGCTGCAGAATTAATGAAGAAAAAACTGTGGAGATAAGGGGAGTCGAACCCCTGACCTCTTGCATGCCATGCAAGCGCTCTAGCCAACTGAGCTATATCCCCTTTTGTAGCATGCAAATATAATCATTGCTAAAATGCGGGAAATCGCATTTATCATTTTAACTACTGTAACATCTAACAATTATATTTGTCAAAATTTTTTTAAATGGATGTTCTTCCCTATCTCAACTTAAATAAAGATCGCTTCCTGAGTGAATTATTTGAAATGCTTCGCATTCCATCTGTCAGCGCAGATCCAAAGTTCAGCGATGATGTATTTGAAGCAGCAGAATATGTGAGGAAAAAAATTTCAGATGCTGGTGCAGATAATGCAGAGCTCATTCATACCGAAGGGTTTCCTGTGGTATATGGAGAAAAAATTATTGATCCGCAGTTGCCCACTGTACTGGTATATGGTCATTATGATGTGCAGCCTGCTGATCCGTATGATTTATGGGAGACTCCTCCGTTTGAACCCGAGATTCGGGGAGAAAAAATTTATGCACGTGGTTCATGTGATGATAAAGGTCAAATGTATATGCATGTGAAAGCTTTTGAGATTATGATGAAAACAAAATCGCTGCCATGCAATATCAAGTTTATGATCGAAGGGGAGGAGGAAGTTGGATCTGCACATTTAAATGATTTCCTGGTTAAAAATAAGGACAAATTAACTGCTGATGTAGTTGTAGTTTCTGATTCCTCCATGATATCAATGGATTGTCCCTCTCTTACAATCGGCCTGCGTGGCTTGAGTTACATGGAAGTGGAGGTTACTTCTGCCAATCGTGATTTGCATTCAGGAACATATGGAGGTGCTGTTGCAAATCCGATTAATATTCTTGCTAAAATGATTGCCTCGCTTAAGGATGAAAATAACCACATTACAATACCTCATTTTTATGATGATGTAATTGAATACAGTGAGGTGCAACGGGCCGAAATGTCGAAACGTCCATTTAACCTGCAGCAATACATGGAGGAATTGGGTATTAATGATATAGAAGGTGAAAAAGGCTATACCACCGTGGAGCGGGCTACTATTCGCCCAACCCTTGATTGTAATGGAATCTGGGGAGGATATACAGGAGCAGGTGCTAAAACGGTGCTTCCCTCAAAGGTCTTTGCAAAAATTTCAATGCGATTGGTTCCAAACCAGACCAGCGATAAAATTTCCGACCTTTTTGCAAAACATATAGAATCCATCGCCCCTAAATCTGTTACGATAAAAATAAATCGCCACCATGGCGGAGAGCCGGTTGTAACGCCGACTGATTCTATAGCGTATGCGGCTGCCCGAAAAGCCATAGAGAAAACATTTGGTAAAATCCCGATTCCTACCTTTGAGGGTGGAAGTATACCGGTAATTGCTTCATTCGAAAAAATCCTGGGGATCAAATCTCTTTTAATGGGATTTGGCCTTGATAGTGATGCTTTACATTCACCAAATGAACATTATGGCCTTGCAAACTTCTATAAAGGGATAGAAACAATCCCCTTTTTTTATCAATACTTTGCAGAAATGAACCGAAAGCAATAAGTATAGAATGATACAAATCAGGGGTATCGGATCTCTGTTAAATTAATTATTAGAAAGGGTAACCCACGGCAAAGAATACTATTGGTTTGGGTTTTACGCAGGTAGGATCGCTGCTATCGTATGGATGAAAAACCCAATGCTGGCCACAATTCAAAAAAGGATATCGAAGCGGATAACCTACATCAACACGAATTACAAAATAGGTAATATCCAGCCTTAATCCTGCACCGGCATCTACAGCAAGTTGATTGAAAAAATTGTTCAGCTTAAATACAGCATCTTCTCCTAAACTACCAGGGCGAATATTCCAGACATTTCCTGCATCCATAAATAATGCTCCCTTTAAATAGCTGATGATGGGAAACCGGTATTCGAGATTCGCTTCAAGCTTCATATCGGCAACCTGGTTAAAGATGTTTACGGTTTGTAATTGAATAGGAATTGATGCCCCGGGACCTACAGAGGCAAACTGAAATCCGCGTAAACTGCTGGCCCCCCCGCTGGAAAAGCTTTGGTAATAGGGCATTACATTAGAATTCCCATAAGGCAGACCAACACCCACAAAGAGCCGGCTTACCAATTTTGTTACCTTTCCTAACCGGTAATAATACCTGAAATCCAACTGTACCTTAGTAAATTGGGAATATGGATTATTAAAAATTTCGTAGGCATTACTGGTATCCTTTTTAGCGGATGTAACCGATTGCAGGCCATAGATAATATTCCCTGACAGATCGATACGGCCCTGGAAGAAAACGGGGTTTCGAATCCATGGATAAACCTGGTTTGTAAAGGTGTAAGTATAATTGCTTCCAAGGATATACTGCTGTTCGAATTGCTGCAACAGGGATGGATATAATTTGATCAGTGCTTTGAAAGAATCGGTTTCATTGCTTGGGCGGACATAGGTAATAGCAATAGGATTTAATTCATGCTGTTTGGTTAAGGTTTCTTTCCACACATATCCAAAATTGGCACTGTAAGAATTCAGGGTAAATAAACCGGTTCTTACGGCAATTGTATAGTTAGCTCCTATATTGGTGCGGGGTACGAATACACTCGAACCCTGTTTTGTCGGGAACGGAACGAGAAAGCGTGGAAATTGCAATTGAGGGGAAACGCTAAATTGAAATGCACTTGATTGTTGTCCTCCGCGAAGACTTACCTCATAATTTCCATCAAACTTGAGTGAAAATTGTTCTGCTCCATGGAATAAGTTCCTGTTACGGAAAGTAACACTTAGGCCAGGGCCCGTAAAACCGCTTGATTTTGTAACGCCTTCTACCTCCGTTCTTATAGATCCTTTCGCAAAAGGCGTCAGATAGATCCTTGCATCAAGCAAACTGTCGGAACCGATAGATGAAGGCTCCAGCTTAATATTTCCATATTTGAAAGTCCCCAAACCGATCAACCTTCTAAGTGTAAGATCATAATCCTTTGCAGAATATATTTTATTTTTTGAAAAATAAACCTGGTTAGCAATTATTTTAGGCTTGAACTCATGATAAGCGGAAATAAAATAAATACTATCCACTCTTACAGTATCTCCTGACAAAGTATCATTTAGATGCAGGTTGTATTCAGGAAATAAATAAATATCGTTCACGCGATACATATTTGTAGCTTCCTTTGGCAAACCGTTTTTTAGTCGTAGCCATAAATTAATCTGATGGTTCCCTATATTTGTATCAGCCTGAAATAATAAAAAATCCGGGTTAAAATAAAAGTATCCTTCAGTTTTCAGGATGCTATCAATTCGCTCGCGTTCTTTTTTAATAATATCAAGATTATAGCGGTCTCCGGTCCTGATAAATGATTTTGATGCAGCGGCGCCAACTATTTTTTGGAGTCGCTGCGTAGTATCCGTAGGATATTCAAGAGCATCTAAGTAATAAGCAGGGGCAACATTTGCTGTATAAACAATGCTGGCTCTGAGACTATCCTTCACATTAATTTTATAGGTAACAGTTGAATGAAAGTAACCATTAGTTGATAGCCGGTTTTCCATAAGCCGGGATACATGGTCAGGATGCACAGAGCTCATAAGCACGGGAGCCTGACCTACCTTATATTTCCAGAAGTAATGCCAGCCTTTTTTTTTCTTCTTTTTCGGATCCCGGGTATGATAGTAAAAATATAAAGGCAGCTGCGTACCCAGAGTTTTCTTGTTAGGTTTTGGTAGAATAGCCTCTTTTAGTTTTGTATCAATAACAGAGGGTATCGTAGGATTGCTGCCCTTATTTATGTTTAATTCAGCGCCGGTGTAAAGTGGATTTATTGCCTGTAAATGGTTATTAATGCTACAGGATGAAAATCCAATACTTACTACAATCCCTATAAGCATCAAAAACCTGCCATACTGCATTAGAGAAATATAATTTTTGTGAAATAATCAAGGTTGCTGAATTGCTTCCTTTTTCTTCTTTTTATAAATGGAAGCATCTTCTGCCACTTGCTTTCTGAACAGATCAGCAAGTTTATTATAATCCTTTGTGAATGTAAAAGTACCACCCGTCTCTAAAACCTGACCTTCAAAAATATCTCCATAATCCTGCCTGCTAAAAACGCTCGTCCGGAATCTTCCATCGGATGTTATCAGGTATTCGAGCGAAAAATCGCCATTTAAGGTACCAGCGCTTCCGCTCTGTTGTGTGCCGTTGATAGGAAAATGGCTTCCTACATAAAATTGCAATCGGTTATTAAAAAGATTTTTTCTCAGTCCTACGTCCAAAGTCGTAACGGCCTGCGTTCCCGTAGCCGTTACGTCATTATACGAGTTAAGATTAAAATTGAGATTAACACCCTTTACAAAACTTGACGAAAGGCGATTCAATTGACTGGTGAGCAGCTGACTGGCGCTTTTTCGTGCAAAATTTTCAACATAACCTCCACCGCTACCACCTCCTGACGAGGCAAAGGGATCTGCTGGTATAAATGAATTTAAGACCAATAATGCAAAAACCTGTTTGTTTAGCTCCGGTTCATAACTCGGTGAATTTAATTGCGAAAGTTTTTGATACACTGCCCCCCCTGCAGCCCCTCGCTGATTAACCGGTAAGTCAATTCCAAAACTAAGGCCGGGATGCAGCATGCTTCCTTTAAGATTTAGATCCACTTCAAAATCTAGTTCCTGGCTATACTGCGGCACCGCTTCCTGTCCTGATGAAACCCCTTCTTCCAGCAGGGCAGAAGGAGAGGTTCGGGAGGTATAGGTAGCAGTAAGGTCTATATCAGCATTCATTGGATCACCGCTCCAGCTTATCGAACCACCGGGTTTTACCTGAAAATCTCTTTTCAAAAAATTATATAACGTGAGGGAGTAATTACCGCGTAATACTTCAAAACGTCCCGTAAGGGACATTTTTCCACTGGGGTTTAAATCGTAGTTTAAAGAGCCATGGCCCTGAACAGTTAGCTTATCTCCGGCATCAGCATCTACCACAACTTTAAATTTTGCAGAATCATCTACATCAATAGCTGCTGTTATATCGAGACCTGTAAAGGATTTTATAACAGTATCTTTTCTTATTGCAAGCAAAGAATCAAGCTGACTGCCAACGTTTACAAATTCTACAATTCCTTGTTCTGAATTTATGGTAGTATCAGCGTTTGATAAAGCGTATATGAGGTTAGTACCTTCCCTGATTCTTGCCCGGGTATCAATTTTTATCCGGAGAAGGTCACCCCTGATTGTTGTTTTGCTATCGAGATTAAGGATACCAAAGAATAAAGGATTAATTTTTTTACTGGCACTGATTGCCATGAAATTTTCTGTGATGATATCCAGTGCAAATTTGTAGTCCTTATAATCTGTAGTAAACATATCACCATCAACACTGCCGGTATGGTTGTAGTAATCATATAAAGTCAACTCATGAAAGTGAATTCCTGTCTCATCAAATGTGATGGGTTCATCTCCGAATAGTAAGGGGGCATTAGTAGCAACCAGCTGTACAGCAGCACTATCAAACTGTGCTGAACCTCTTATGGCTGGTAATGCTGCAGAACCGGTTATTTTAAAATTTCCTTTCATGCCTCCTTTCATATTTTTAACATATGCAGAGAGAAATGGCTCTAATAATGTAATATTTAAACTATCCATTTTTACAGTAAAATCAATTGCATCTGCACTGCCGGTACGGTAGCTTCCATCTACCAATAACCCGTTTCTCATTCCCTGCAGCTTTAAATTAACATTGTACTGATTTGCTCCTTCATTATTTGCAACAAGTGAAAGATTGCCAAACTGCGTTCTTTTATAACCCAAATCATCAACAGTAATGTTTGAAGTAAAGCCAAATGTTTTAAAATCTTTAATCAGCACCGTTCCATTAACAACTCCGCTCACTTTTTTTGAAGTATCTACCAAAGAGCTTAAAATTTTGCCGAGATTGAATTGTTTGAAGGTGGCTTCCATTGGAGCATTTGGAAGTTCTTTACTGCTGTTTACTAACACAAAGCTGGTATCATTAGAAAGCTGAAAATTGTGCGCGTAATACCCTTTTGTTCCAAAAGACACGTAATTGTCATCCGGGGCTTGCCATTGTTCACCTGCAATTATCAGCCGGTTGGGATTAACATGAAATTTGTAATTACTGTCTTGTTGAGTAAGTGAACCACCTAAATACATTGATGGATTTTCGGGGTCCCTGCCAAATTTGACGAAGGCATTAATGGAGTCATTGCGTGCAGAACCAAACAAAGCCGGGTGTTGAAGTACATATCCTGAATCATAAATACTGCGCAAAGTTACCAGGTAGGTAAATTGTTCGGCATCTGACCTTGCACTCAGATTCAGGGAATCAAACCGTATATTGTTATATACCATTCCACGCGATATACCTGTTATATTGAGAAACTTTTGATTGCTTCGGAATTCGCCTTCTAAATTTACAGAGTCAAGAGACTGAAAACCGGGAACAAAAACCGGAATTAATTTTTGCTGATCAAATATGGAGGCTGCAAAATCAACCCTCGGATTTCCAAATGTATCCGCAGCGATATAATTATCCTTATTAAAATAATAATTAAAATGCTGGATAAGAGCAGATATTCCCTGTGTAGGCGGAATGTTTCCAAGATAGTGTGCAGAAAGAATGGCGGAGAGTAAATCAAGGTTAAACATGCTGTCACGTGTGCTGGCATCCAAATATACCGGCCCCAGTGGATGCTTGATGCCGTTGTGAGCCAGGATTCCATTATCCATTTGAATGCTTCCATTAAGAGTGCGCAGGTCGTTTCCTGTAAAGTCGCCATTAATTTTACCTGAGAATAAAAGATCCTCCTTATAAAAATTTAATTTCCGTAGGTCTGCATAGCCCACATCCAGATCAAAATTATAATTGGGATCGTTCTGATTAAGACTTGCTGCTCCTGCGAACTTAAAAGCAATTGCAGAATCATTAATGGAAGCATCACCATTAAAAAACTGATTTGCAATTTTTCCATTTATAGTAATGTTATGGTAGGTATAGTCGAGGGCATCTATTTTGCTTATTGTTGCATTTATGGTGGTATTTAAATCCTCCAATGAAAATCCTTCACCATTTATATCGGCCTGCATTGTAATGGTACCGATGGTTTCTTTTTGCCTTATAATTTGGCCCAGATAAAAGTCATCAGTTTTGGCAGTAATGCTGTAGTGGCTGACCTTACCACCTGAAGGCTTCATGGTTACCTCAGCTGAAGCACTGCCATCGCTGCCTGAAAGTGTGAGGTAAGAATGAAAATCGGAGACTGAGCCTTTGAAATTTCCGGTAATCAAAAATTTTTCCGGTAAATCGAGTGTCGGAGGCAAACTATTTTCAGGTAATAAGGAAGCTACATCAGCATTAGTTGATGAAAGCTTCGAAATGGTTATATCAAATAAAGCATGATTAACATCAGGTAACCCCCGCACGGATCCAAAGGCTGCTAACTCTGTGTTATAAGCAGGTCTGACGTCGAAGTTTGAAAATGAGAAGTTGTTAAGCTTTCCCTTTACCTGTCCTGAAAAAAATATGGTGCGGTTCTGGTTTGGAACAACATATTGATTTTCTTTTAGAGCAGGATATACCATTAACAGATCACGTATAGAAAGACGGCTGTTTTTTAAAGTAACTGCCATACCCATTTCACCGGGATTATTGGTTATTGATTCAATCGACGGATAGGTAATTGCAACATCTGTTCCTATGCGGCTGCTTCCGGTTTCAGCCAAAAAATTTTTCATCGAAAAACCTGTTTCAGTCATGCTTATTAAGGCGGTTAATGATTTCAGTTCGAAACCACTTTTATCTTGCGCAGAAAGATTTTTAATGTTTGCAGAAATATTTGTTCCTTCAAAAGAAATATCCTGAATCTGCGTATTTACATCTTTTAGCCCAAGATGATTATAGTCTACCGCATTTTGTACAAAAGGAGCATTTCGTATATCATAACTATAGTTGAATCCTTTTAAGGTTAGCCCCTTAACAGAAATATTTAATGGAACAGTGCTATCCGCTGATGAAACCGTAGTTGAAACAGACGTATCCTTAATTGAGCTAAAATACCCGGATGAATTTTCAAGATCAATCTTCTCAAATTTAAAGATTTGTTTATCCAGATCTATAGTCCCAGGTCTCACTTCACAAATGCCAATTGCTGCAGCTGTTCGTATATGGGTGGCAGAATCAGCATAGAAAAAATTTACATTATTAACAAGGATTTTTTTTGCCCCTATCTGATATTCAAAGGGAGAGGAAGCAGGTGCGGAAGCGGAAGATGCAGGCAACGTGTTTACGATGGATATATTTGAATTTTTTATCTCAAGGTCGCCCGCAATAAATTTTTTTTCATTAAAATTGAATGAACGAAACGGAGCACTAAGTGATCCGATCTTTACATCCATATTGCTACCGCTAACTGAGTCATGATAGGTAAAGAGCACATCTTTAAAAGATGCATTATCGAGAATAATATTCATCGTGCCGGCTGAATCGGCAGTGACTGGTGCAGGAGAATCTGAAGAAAAAGCATTTACAATAAAATCAAAGTTATAACTGCTGTCCGGCAATGTCCGGTTAATATGTACTGTAGCATTTTCAAGGGAAAAGGAATGGATGATGACAGCATTTTTAAATAAGGTCATCATATCAATATCTATAAAAACCTTTCCTGCGAAAAGCAGTGTATCTTTCTTGTCATCTTCAATATAAAAGTTTTTAAAATAAAGAGATTTCGGAAATGAAAGGTTTATTTCTTCCAATTCCACTTTTGTATGAAGTTTATTGGAAAGATAGCCAGTAAGGCGATGTACAATGAAATTTTGAAAAAAACACGTTTGTAAAAGAATAATAAGTGCAAAAAATAAAACAAATAGAGAAGCAAAAAGCCATAATAATGACTTTATTATTATCCGGGCATATTTAGGAAGTCTTTTAATAAGAAAATTGTTTAGAGAGGTAACGCTGCCAAAAGTACATTTCGTGTAAGAAATTTTTATGCCTAAGAATTGGCATTCCCTAAATTCCTGGAATTACCGGATTAATAATATGTGAAGTTTTGAAATAAATAAAAAGTGGAGGTTAAATACAGGGAATTAGTTTCCTGGCATCTGTGTGTTAAAATGTAAAAAGCATTACAAGGTTAGGCAGAAATCGGTTTATGCATGCTTATAGTCCGGTTCGGATTTTAATTCAATATTTTTCCTGGTGTGAATAGCCTGGGCGAGCCAGATAAAATCACGCAGAAATGCCATTACATTTTTTTCAAAGCTTGCATCTAATAGATTGCCGTTTTCATCGAAACGGTGATTGATTTGAGGTACCAGCAGCATTTGCGGTACCGGAATAGCATAAATTGCAAGAATAAGCTGTTGAAGGTGTAGTCCGGCTCTTATTCCTCCCAGCGCGCCTGTGGAAACGGCAGTTACACCAATCGCTTTTTTTTCAAATGCTTTAATGCTAAAGTAATCGATCATATTTTTTAAAGCGAGAGAATAGCTGCCATTGTATTCAGGAGTTACAAAAATTAAAGCATCAGCATCCAGCAGCTTGTGATGCAGTTCTACACACATCGCTGGTGGATTTATTTCCTTATCAAATACTTCTTTCCAGATGGGATAATCATAAACAGCAAGGTCAATTACTTCCGGATGCAGATGAGAATTAGATTTCATTTGCTGTAGTAAATGTGCAGCTACGCGGCGTGTGGAAGCATGTTCTCTGATACTGGCAGAAATAATGGCAATATTCATGTAAAAGCTTTCAGCGGTTTACAGCACCTATTAAAGTCGGCAATGATTAAGGATAAAGATATGATCAAAATTATTCTCCGGTTTAAATTGAATATAGAAATGATATAATGTTTATTGCTTAATAAAGAATATTATTTTGCAGCTGACTCTATGGTATGAAGTGGAACATGAAGTGTCTTTTAACTATTCTGCTATTTTTATTTACTGGTACCGGGGTAACAATGGCACAGCTGAATGAAAAGAACCTGGAAGGGGAGTATGATTTGGAAGGAGTAAGGGAAGTGGGTTCAGGCTTTGTGCTGCATGCTGACCATACTTTTGATTTCTTTTTTTCCTATGGCGCCCTTGACCGCCAGGGGAACGGTAAATGGCAATTGACAGGCAATCAGGTAATTTTTAATTCTGAACCCTGGCCAGGTAGTGATTTCCTTTTGGAACACCATCAGCATTCGCGCCGGTGCAATATTGCTATTCAGATTCAGGATAAGAATAAAATGATATTGAAATATATTCAATGTAAAGTTATCAGTAAAGACAGAGTTCAGGCAGCTGAAACTGACAATGAAGGTTTACTAATTTTTGAACCTCAGCCAATTGACAGTATTTTATTAGTCCATACTTATTTTTCTGATCAGATCTCCTCTTTTCCTATTGATGACAGTACTGAAAACGATTTTTTATTTACACTAAGTCCGACTTTTGGTACAGTATTTTTTAAAGATTTTAAATTGAGTTTAAACGGCGAAAATCTTTCCGGACTGCACCCTATAATAAAGGAAAAAGATATGTACGAGTACATCAAGAATCAGTAAGTTATCTACAACTATTTAGTGTATGAATGGAAGATTCCATTCCACTTCATTTTTAAAACTCCAATAACCGCTTCCTTAAAAATACCTTTGCTCATCTTCGAATTACCTTTTATGCGATCAGTGAATGTGATGGGCACCTCCTTAATTTTAAAGCCCAGCTTCCAGGAGGCATACTTCATTTCAATCTGAAAGGCATAACCCACAAATTTTATTTTATCAAGGTCTATTGCTTCCAGTACTTTTTTCCGGTAACAAATGAAACCTGCCGTAGTATCCGAAATAGGCATCCAGGTAACGAGCCGAACATACATAGATGCATACTTTGACATAAACACGCGACCTGTTGGCCAGTTCTTTACATGACCCCCACGTGTATACCGGCTACCAATTGCTACATCACATCCCTGGTAAGCACAGGCTTCGTATAGCCGCTGTATGTCTTTGGGAGGATGAGAAAAATCAGCATCCATTTCGAATATATACTCATATCCTTTTTCAATGGCCCATTTAAATCCTGCAATATATGCAGTGCCGAGTCCCTGTTTATTTTTTCGTTCGAGGAGAAAAAGTTTATCAGGATATGATTTCTGAAGGCTTTTTACAGCAGTTGCAGTCTGATCCGGAGATCCGTCATCGAGAATTAATACATTGGCTTCAGGATAAAGAAAAAAAATTTCACCGATCATCCGGGAAATATTTTCCCGCTCGTTATAAGTCGGTATGGTAATAATGGTATTTTTCAATCCGATGGTATTCCTCAATCTAACGTAACCTGACTTGATCAGGATACATTTTGGAGTATATTTAAGTCATGCGGCAATTTATGTTTAGTATCTGACTCAGCCAAGTAAACAGCATTTAGATTGATAAAACCAGACAATACGTAAGTAAACGATTATTTATTATTTCGCATACGTTCCCGAATCGCTGAAATTTTATTTTTGAAGTCAAGCGGGAATTCTCCCTTCATAAGCCAGTCAAAATAGCTGGGTTCCACCCTGAAAACCTCTTCAACTTTTTTTCCTTTATGCTTTCCAAAATTGAACATCTCCATGCCGTCTTCGAAATACATCCTCTTCCCCAGATCTACAAAGTCGCCGTCTTTTGAAAACTCATGAAGAAAATCAATATCGTTTTTTAAATCTTCCATGTAGTGGTCCAATTGAGCTTTTAATACCTCAAAGGTTGCTTTCACATCTGCCATCGCGCCGTGGGCATCCGTGAGGTCTTTACTGCAATAAAATTTGTAAGCTGCTCCCAGGGTCCTTTTTTCAAGGTTATGGTAGATACGCTGCACGTCGATAAACTTACGCATTGAGACATCAAAAATTACCCCGCACCGGTGAAATTCTTCCAGCAGAATTGGAAAATCAAAACGCGTGGAATTAAAGCCAGCTAAATCACATTCATCCAGAAATAAAAAATATGTTTTTGCTATGTGCTCAAAAAATGGGGCGTCTTTAACGTGTTCGTCGCCTATGCCGTGGATAGCTGTCACATGCTTTGGTATGGGTATTTTTGGATTGATCCGGGTTTGCTTTTCATGAATGTTTCCATCGGGCATAATTTTTAAAACCGCTATTTCGATAATCCGGTCCTTGACGAAGTTAATTCCGGTAGTTTCAAGGTCAACAAATGCAAGGGGACGCTTTAAATTAAGATCCATTATTTTTTACACATTCTTCATGACAAATGTACTTAACTCTTTGAAATCTAACCCCCCAAAATTCCCTGAGCTCATCATCAGTAAATTGCTTTTTTTCCATTTAACAGAACGAAGATATTCGTCCAAAACATTTGTATCGGTGATAACCTGAATGGACGAATCGCCGAATGATTCTCTTACAAAATCCGGATCATACGGAACCAGCTGTTTTAGATTAAAAGTATGCTCGTTAAAAAAAATTATTTTAATATCTGCCTCTTTCATGGTTCCCTCATATTCTTTAATGAAAATGCTGTTCAGGCTGCTGTAAGTATGTAACTCGAAACAGGCGATAAGCCTGCGATCCGGAAATTGTTCTTTTACGGCTGCTATAGTTGCTTTTAGCTTGGAAGGAGAATGTGCAAAATCCTTAAATACTGCAGCTTCATTATTTTGATCTAACAATTCAAGCCGTTTTGCAGCACCTCTAAAATCACCGATAGATGCCAGGCATTTATCTTCGCTAATTCCCAACGCTTTACAAACTTCTATTGCCCCGGCCAGGTTCTGAAGATTATGCTTTCCAAAAATCTGAAGTGGTATTTCCTGGTTCCTGTCTATAAAGAAAGTCTGATGTTTGTCAATTTTGAAAGAAGGAGTATAGTAAGGAATTTTATGAATGTTGCTTTTAAGGTTGCTTACAATATCTGCAACCTGAGAATCTTCATTGTTATAAATGATTGTTCCGTTTACAGGTATTAGCGAAGCAAATTTTTCAAATTGCTCCACGTAATTTTCAAACGTGGGAAATACGTTAATATGGTCCCAGGATATACCGCTGATCAATGCAAGGTGTGGTCTGTAAACGAGAAACTTTGGTTGCTGATTAAGAGTAGAATCAGGATATTCATCACCTTCCAGAATAATAATTGGTGCCTTTTCTGTAAGTCGCACTGTGAGTTCGTAACCAGGCAAAGCCGCACCTATCATATAGTCTGCATCAATATTATTTTTCTTAAGAATATGAAGGATCATAGCGGTAATGGAAGTTTTTCCATGACTTCCAGCTATTACTATCCTGGTCTTATTTTTTGCCTGTTCATATAAGAATTCCGGATACGAATAAATTTTCAAACCTAAATCCACTGCTTTAAGTAATTCAGGATTCTCAGGTTTTGCATGCATTCCTAATATTACCGCATCAATGTTTTCCGTTATCCTGTTTTCGTTCCAACCCTCAGTTTCGGGTAATAAATTATACTTTGAAAGGTTACTTCTGGCAGGCTCAATTATTTCATCATCGGAACCCTGGACTTCATATCCTTTCATTTTTAAAGCGATTGCAAGATTATGCATTACACTTCCGCCAATGGCGATAAAATATATTTTCATCAGTCAATTTTGAGAACACAATGATTCGCTTTATTTTTGTTAAAATAACACGTACAACAAACAAAGTTTCTATTTTAAATAACGGTATGATAAATAAACCTTCATTATTGCAGCGTATAGCATTTCTTGTGCTTGTTATAGGTGCAACAATTATCAGTTCATGCGGTACGCAAAGAATGGGATGCCCTGGATCTATATCTCAAACAGAACGGGCAACGCCGTCGCATGGCTAACTTCAGCAAGTTTAAACAAAGACCGCGCTGAATCTATTCCTAATCCTATCACTTGGTTAAAGTACCCACATTGCTGTAGTAGCAGAAGTAAACCTTGCGTTAATCGTTAGCTGTTTACACTTAATAATATAACTCACATATAAGGTGATGCATAATGAATCACCGAGATGAGCTGTGAGGGAGTAGAGCAGAAAATATTCGGCATATTTACGCAAAAGAAGTTCAATGAATATTAACGTGAAAGATATTGGTGCCATTACCATGATTCTTTTCGCTGTAATAGACGTGGCCGGTTCCATTCCGGTACTGGTTGACATACAAGCAAAAACAGGCAGATTAAATGCTGGAAAGATTACTGTTGCTTCCGGCATTATTATGATTGTTTTTTTATTTCTCGGGAAATCTATCCTCGGATTAATTGGCTTAGACGTTAAATCATTCGCAATAGCCGGTTCATTGATCCTGTTTTTTCTTGCTCTTGAAATGATTTTGGGTATAAATTTTTTAGGGGTGAAACATCAGCGGCAGCATCAATTGTTCCGATTGCTTTTCCATTAATTGCGGGTGCTGGAACATTAACTACTCTCTTATCACTGCGCGCTCAGTACGAAGAGGTAAGCAATATCATTATTGGTATCCTGATAAACCTTGTTATTGTATTCTTTTCACTTAAAAATCTTTACCGTTTGGAAAAATTGCTAGGCCAGGGAGGAATAGACATTTTACGGAAAATTTTCGGAGTAGTGTTACTTGCATTGGCGGTAAAGCTCTTTAAGATAAATGCGTATTGACTGTTGGTGCGTTTATTAATTTATTTAAGTTATCCCATTCATAACAATCACATGGGCATGCATTACATTTATCCGATCGAAAGTAATTTATAAATAAGATAAGGAATTACATAAATGAAATTTTATCTGACCTTAAGCGTCGTTACAATATCAATAATAGTTGACTCATGTAATGGGGGAGCACCCCGTAACAATATATTAGTTGCTGAAGATAGCACGCAAAAGGTTGATTCTTCATTTCTTGATTCACTTTCTCTCCATACATTCCATTATTTCTGGGATCTTGCAGAACTATCAAACGGAAATATTCCCGACCGTTGGCCTACAGAGAGCTTTTCCAGTATAGCAGCTACGGGTTTTGGACTTACATGCTATCTGGTTGGTATTGATCGCGGTTATATAAGCAGACAGCAGGGGGCTGAACGGGCATTAAAAACCCTGCTATTTTTTGCAAATGCTCCAAAAGGGGATTCAAAGGCAGGCATTACCGGCAACCATGGGTTTTTTTATCATTTTATTGATATGAAAACAGGTTTGCGTTTTAAGGACGTAGAGCTATCCACTATAGATACAGGATTATTAATGGCGGGAATTCTTTCCTGCCAAACCTATTTTGACGGAGAAAATGATACAGAGCGTGAAATTCGTGAATTGGCAGATTCCCTTTACAGAGGTGTACAATGGAATTGGGCTATGAATGGAGGAAAAACTATGAGCATGGGCTGGCATCCGGAAAGTGGATTTCTGGATGTTTCGTGGAAAGGATACAATGAAGCAATGATCCTATACATACTGGCACTTGGATCGCCAACGTACCCGGTACCGCCTTCTGCATGGGAAGAATGGACAAAGACCTATTTGTGGGCAAAATTTAATGGACAGGATATGATCAATTTTGGTCCCCTCTTCGCACATCAATATTCACAGATGTACATTGATTTCAGGGGAATCAGGGATTCTTTTATGCGCAGCAAAGGGATCGATTATTTTGAAAATTCCAGGAGGGCGACCTACTCAAACCGCACTTATTGTAGTAATAATCCGGCTGGGTTTGATGGCTACAGCGAAACAATTTGGGGATTAACAGCTTGTGATGGTCCGGGTAATTCCAATAACGTAAATCCAAATATATCTTTTATGGATTATGCTGCCCGTGGTGCTGCCAAAGGCAATATAGTGGATGATGGTACTATTGCTCCTACAGCTACGGGTGGTTCGGTTGCATTTGCACCGGAAATTTGCATACCCGCATTGGAAAACATGTACCGTAAATATGGAGATAAAATATACGACAGATATGGCTTTAAGGATGCCTTCAACCTGAGTTTTTTAAGCAAAGACGGTATTCAAGGATGGGTTGATGTGGATTATTTAGGTATAGATGAAGGTCCTATTGTTATTCAGCTTGAAAATTATCGTTGTGGCTTGATTTGGGATCTGATGAAAAAAAATAAGTATATAGTAACGGGTTTAAAGAAGGCAGGATTTACCGGCGGATGGCTGGAACAATAGCTAGTTACAAATCTGATTTTACAACTGCTTTTAATCACTATGGAAATATTACATGTAAGTGCAGAATGTTATCCGGTTGCAAAGGTTGGTGGACTTGCAGATGTTGCCGGAGCATTACCGAAATATTTAAACAGGGCAGGAGCTGTTGCAAGGTTGATAATGCCTTATTATAATAATAAATTTATTAAGAAACACGATTGGGAAACAGTGTTTGAAGGCAACTTTCCACTTGGTACACTTAGCTATCAGTACCGGATTCTTAAAGAGAAAAATGGGACATTAGGATTTGACCTTTTTGTCACAGAAATTCCGGGTTTACTGGAAGAAGAGCTGCCGTATGGCTATAGTAATGATCTGGAGCGTCATATCGGTTTTCAAATTGCCGTTGTCGACTGGCTTAGTCATGCTGAACATCAATACGATGTAATCCACTGCCACGATCACCATACAGGATTGATTCCTTTTATGATGAATTATTGTTACAGCTATGATATGCTGAGTAAAATACCGACCGTTTTCACCATACACAATGGCCAGTATCAGGGCTATTTTTTAAAAGAACAGCAACATTTAATTCCACATTATGATAATTGGAAACAAGGTTTACTGGAGTGGAATAACACCATTAATCCCATGGCCGCCGCAATTAAATGCTGCTGGAAATTCACCACCGTTTCACCAAATTATCTTAATGAGTTGAGGAATGATGCCTTTACACTTGAATCGCTGATCGTAAGCGAAAAAGATAAATCAACAGGTATTCTTAACGGTATAGATGCGGATATCTGGAATCCTGAAACAGATTCCTGGATAGAAAAAACATACAATTCTGCAGGTGTGACCAAGGGCAAAACAAAAAATAAAAAGGCCTTGCTGAAAGAATTTCATTTGCAATCCGGGTTGAAGAAACCCTTAGTAATCTTTATTGGACGATTAGTTGCGGAAAAGGGCGGTGATGTGCTGGCCGAAAGTATCCGCCAGTCTGTTTCTGAGCTTAAGGGTAATATCAGTTTTTTGGTTCTGGGAAGTGGTGTTAAACAGTACGAAACTGATTTAAAGGTGCTCAGAGAATTACTGCCTGAAAATTTCAATTGTTATATTGGATACAATGAAAAGCTTGCACACCTGATGTATGCTGGTGCAGATTTTCTGCTGATGCCCTCACGTATGGAACCATGCGGATTAAATCAATTATATGCCCTGCATTATGGTACTGTTCCTATTGTGCGAAGCACTGGCGGCTTAATAGATACGGTTCTTGATTTGGAAGAAGAAGGATTTGGTATACGGTTTACCAGTACCTCCTTTCCGGATATTTCTCTTGCATTAAAAAGAGCTGAGGCATTATTCATTAATGAGGACAAGATAAAAAAAATAAAAAAGCAAATTATGAATATTGATCATTCATGGGAACAAGTAACAGGTGAGTATATGGATTTGTATTCCAGTCTAAAGAAAGATGTTTAAATTGATTTTTGAATCGGAATGCAGTGTATTGTTAAGCTGTTAAATTAAAGATGGGAGGGTTACATTAAGAGAATATAAAAACGCTTACTATGCAACAGGAAAAAGTGATTGCAGTCATATTAGGTGGGGGAGCCGGAACGAGATTATTTCCCCTTACAGCCTACAGAGCAAAGCCCGCGGTACCTATTGCCGGCAAATACAGGTTAGTTGATATACCTGTTTCCAATTGTATCAACTCGGGTATTCAGCGCATGTTTGTGCTTACACAGTACAACTCAGCATCCCTTAACAGGCACATTAAAAACACCTATCACTTCAGCGCTTTCAGTAAAGCATTTGTGGATATACTCGCGGCTGAACAAACCCAGGATAATCCAATGTGGTTTATGGGAACCGCTGATGCTGTTCGGCAGTCAATGCATCATATCAATAACCATGATTTTGATTACGTCCTGATACTTTCCGGTGATCAGTTGTACCAGATGAATTTAATGGACATGCTTGATCACCATAAAAAAATGAACGGTGATATAACCATTGCTACCATACCGGTTCATGACAAGGATGCCCCTGAATACGGTATTATGAAAACCAGTGATGCGGGGTTCATTGATTCCTTTATTGAAAAGCCTAAAACAGAACTTTTACCCGATTGGCAATCGGAAGTAAGTGAAGGAATGAAAGGCCAGGGTAGACTCTATCTGGCATCTATGGGAATTTATGTTTTCAACCGGCAGGTTCTTTCTGACCTGCTTCTTCAAAAAAAGGAAGCTACCGATTTTGGGAAAGAGATTATACCTCAATCTATCGGGAATTATAAGATGGTAAGTTACCAGTATGAAGGTTATTGGACGGATATTGGTAACATCCGTTCTTTTTATGAGGCAAATCTTGCTCTTACTGATGAAATTCCTCAATTCAACTTGTTCGATGTTAACCGGGTAATTTATACGCACGGTCGCATGCTCCCGCCTGCAAAAATTTCTGGTACTACCATCAATGCTTCTATGATTGCGGAAGGCAGTATTGTTCGCGCTGCCAAAGTGGAGCGTTCTGTAATAGGCATACGTTCGCGGATTGGAGAAGGCAGCGTAATTGTTAACAGTTACATTATCGGGAATGATACTTTTCAATCACTCGAATCTATCAATAGCTCCATCCGTAAAGGTATTCCTATAATGGGTATTGGCGATAGGTGCTACATTCAAAATACCATAATCGATAAAGATTGCTTTATCGGTAACGATGTGCATATTCAGGGAAGTCCACATCTACCGGATATGGATATTGATACCCTTACGGTGAAGGACGGAATAGTAGTGGTTAAAAAAGGCGCTGTAATACCCGATAGGTTCGGATTGGTATAGAACGTGCAGGTTATCGTTAACATTTTTAATTAATTCCTATGAAATTTATTCCGACCAGGGTTCACGGTTTACTGGATTATGCAGTAGCAGCATTATTTATTGCTTTACCATTCCTGTTTGATTTTGACCGGAATGGGGCCGAGTCATGGATTTTTATTTCTTTAGGAATAGCTACTATAGTCTATAGTTTACTTACTGATTATGAATTAGGTTTAATAAAGACTATATCTATGCAGGCGCATTTGCTGCTCGATCTGTTAAACGGTATTTTTCTCGCGGCTTCCCCCTGGATATTTAATTTTCATGAGAAAGTATATCTGCCCCATCTATTACTTGGACTTACTGAATTGCTTGTGGTTGTTTTTAGCCAGAGAATTCCTTATAAAAGTGTAACAGGCAGAAGGAAACATTAAGTCAATTTTTCCTTTTATCCATGAGTGTTAATAGGATGCCCAACGATATACCTGCCCCAACTGCAATTAAACTTTCTGCAACCGTTTTGGTTATTTTAAAAGGCGGAATGTACTGTACGCCCTTATCATTCATTTTAGCGGGACTATCCACATAACGCCCTTCTTTGGGAACAGCAATCTTCCGGAAGTTCCTAAGTAAATAATCTAATGATTGTTTTAACATCATTCCCTTCATTGGTATTCCGTGACCGGCCGCTAATACAGTTGGTTCTAATGCTATAAGTGATTTTACAGACTCCTGCGCTGATTGCCAGTCAGGAGTAAAGTATCTTGGTGGGCCTGACAGCACCTTTCGCTGCTGCATTACTGAAATGGCAGATTCCTGCTTCGTGGTTACAATTGCATCCCCGGAAATCAATACCTTGTCTTTTGGTCGGAAAAGACTTATGTGACCTGGCGCATGGCCTGGGGTATGGATATTTTTCCATTCAGGCAATCCGGGTACAGATCCATCATCTGGCAGTGGGCGCAGAAATCCTGATACATTGATAGGACCTTTGGGGAAAAGCCAAGACATAAGGGTCATGATTCCCCCACCGGCAAAAGGATCTGGCGGTGGATAGGAAGATTTGCCTGTTAAATAAGGTGCTTCCAAATGGTGCGCATAAATTGGAATTTGCCATTCTCTCACGAGTTCGATCAAGGAGCCAATGTGATCAAAATGTCCATGAGTAAGAACGATCGCGGATGGAGTAGATACCTCGGAACCAAAAAGATACTCAGCCATAACCCGGATTTTTTTGGCCGTTGATGGAATGCCGGTATCAATTAAAACCCATTTATTTTCAACTCTGTTGTATATCATGAAAATGTTGACAAAAATGTCTTTCATACCCCATATATCAGGAGCCACTGTAAACCAGCGCGGATACTTTTCTTTTTTTTGAAATATTTTAGCCATGGATTATATTTTATCGGGCAGAATTTGAATGATCGTCTGATACACAATTGTTATTCCTGATTTTGATACAGATCAATAAGCAGGTATTTAGCCTTTGGAGCGATGGAGTAATATTTGAAATTCATCTTTAGATAAGTAAACATTATGAGTCTTACAGAATATAAGAAGAAGCGGTCTTTTTCAAAAACACCGGAGCCTTCAGGGGCTAAGGAACCTGCATCCAATAATGAGTTAATTTTTGTTATTCAAAAGCATCAGGCCTCCCATTTACATTATGATTTCAGGCTTGAAATAAAGGGTGTTTTGAAAAGTTGGGCGGTACCAAAAGGTCCTTCCATAAACCCTGCTGATAAACGTCTTGCAATGCTTGTGGAAGATCATCCTTTTGATTATAAGGATTTTGAGGGTATAATTCCCAAAGGAAATTATGGTGCAGGAACTGTAATTGTTTGGGATCATGGAACGTATGAGCCAGCAGAAAAATCAAGTACCAAAGCTGAGAAGGAAAAAATTTTAATGAAAGGGTTTTTTGGTGGTTCGCTGGCAATTAATATGAAAGGCAAGAAACTGAAGGGTGAGTTTGTGCTTGTGAAAGCTCCCCAGCGTGGAGAAAGATCATGGCTTTTGATAAAGAAAAAAGACAAGTTTTCCGCAGAAACCGATATTACTAAGAAGGAAGAATCGGTTATCTCGCATAAAACTCTTAATGAGGTTGCAGCAGATAAAAAAGCTAAACAATGGATCAGTAACCGTGCCTCCGCCGGCACATTGAAGGAAAATGAATCAGGAGTAAATCAACCCAATGTCCCGTTAGAAAAAAATACTGATTTGGAAGAAATAGTCCGAAGCATTCTTTTTTCATTAGAAAAGAAGAAAAAATCATCAATGCCTGTGGATATCAAACCAATGCTGGCTACCCTGGTTGATCAGCCTTTTGATGACCCGGATTGGATATTTGAAGTTAAATGGGATGGTTATCGTGCCCTTGCCTATTTGAATAATGGAAAAGCAGAGCTGAGGTCGAGAAACAACCATTCATTCAACGATAAGTTTTACCCCGTTTATAATGCCATGAAAACATGGTCTATTAAAGCGGTAATTGACGGGGAAATTGCTGTGATCAATGAAAAAGGCCTTGCAGAATTTCAATTGTTGCAAAACTGGACAACGGATAAAAATGGGGAGCTTATTTATTATGCATTTGATATATTATGGCTGAATGGCATTGACTTAATGAGCTTGCCTTTAACGGAACGGCGGAATATCCTAAGTCAGATAATGCCAGAACATCATTCTATCCGCTTAAGCGAAAATTTTGAAACGAGCGGTACAGAATTTTTTGCCGCCGCTGAAAAACTTGGAATCGAAGGAATTATCGCTAAAAAAGCAGACAGTGAATATGTACCAAATAATCGTACTAAAAATTGGCTGAAAATAAAATCAGGAAAACGCCATGAGGCAATTATCGCAGGCTATACCCGTAATGAGGATACCACTAAGCAATTCAGTGCCCTTATTCTTGCGGTCCATGAAAATGGTGAATTAAAATTTATAGGGCAGGCTGGCACGGGCTATACTGAAAAGATGAGAACGGAAATATTAAAAAAGCTTAAGCCTTTGGAAACTGAAATATGTCCGTTCAGGACGGTGCCTGAAGTTAACAGACCCTCTAAGTTTCGCCCGAATCCACCTGAAGCAGAAATTACCTGGGTAAAACCTGAAGTGGTTTGTGAGGTGCGTTACCAGGAACTTACACTGGAAGGGGTTATGAGGCATCCCTCTTTCCAGGGCTTAAGGATAGATAAAAAGGCTAGGGAGGTAGTGGATGAACAACCTGTTCACACCACTAATCTAGTAAATGCATCAAAACCTTCAAAACAAAAAAGAATTGTTGAACCCGGAAACAGGAAAAAATATAATCTTTTAAATGATACGGACGAATCACAGTTACTAACTATAAATGGTCACGAGCTTAAGTTTAGTAATCTGGGCAAGATGTTTTGGCCAAAAGAAAAAGTTACGAAGCGTGACATGCTGAACTATTACTATAAAGTCTTGCCATATATGCTTCCCTATATGAAAGACAGGCCACAGTCTTTAAACCGTCATCCGAACGGAATCGAAGGCCCTAGTTTTTATCAGAAAAATGTGGCTGGTAAAGTGGACGACTGGATCGTTACCCATCAGTATAAAAATACATCGCAGGACGGGACCAAAACATTTTTAGTCTGCAGCGATGAGGCCTCATTGCTTTATATTGCTAACCTGGGCTGTATTGAAATGAACCCCTGGCATAGCCGTACAATTTCCCCCGACAATCCTGACTGGTGCGTAATTGATTTAGACCCGGATATCAACACTTTCGAAGAAGTAATTGAAGCAGCAAATGTGGTAAAAAAAGTGCTTGATGCTTTGGGAGTGCCGTCTTTTCCTAAAACTTCCGGATCCACCGGCATTCACATTTATATTCCGTTAGGTGCGCTTTATACATACGAGCAGTCAAAACAGCTGGCGGAGCTTATTGTAACATTTGTACATGAAGAAATTACCGGTTTTACCAGCCTGGAAAGAACACCTTCTAAAAGAAAGGGAAAAATTTATCTTGATTTTCTGCAAAATCGGGCTATTCAAACTATTGCAGCTCCCTATTCGCTCAGGCCTAAACCGGGCGCAACTGTATCTACTCCATTAAACTGGGAAGAAATTAAGCCCGGATTGAAAATACAAGACTTTACGATATTCAATACTATGGATAGAATAAAAAACACAGGAGACCTGTTTAAAGGAGTGTTTGGTGAAGGGATTGACATAGCAAAAGTTCTTGAAAAAATGAAATCTCTTTAGCAGTTTGTGTTCAGTATATTATTTATAGATATCAGGAAAGAGCTCCTGCAATTACAATTGAAATGTAATAGTCTTTACCCGAAAAAATTTACTAATCCCTGGCCGTAAATTCGGGGAATCTATTCTTCATTTCCTATGATATTATATTAAGAAATACGTAGAAATCATTCCACAAAATAAATGTGCTTAGCCAATTCCACAAAGATAATAGAGGTGGCATTGCAATTGAAGAGTAGATAATCCTTAAGATAATTATAAACCTTTAATAAATCAATAACCAATGAGACGTTCAAACAATGGCCGGAACAGGCAAGGATCCTCTTCCAGGTCACAATCACGCAGGCAAGATTTTGCTGGTGATTACGAAGATCGTTATGAAGATGATTATGATGAAGAGGAAGAAGAGGATGATGATTCGCAAGACAGTTATGAAGACAGAGGCAGCAATGAAGATGATGAGGATGATGATTACGATGATGAGGAAGAAGATGATGAACGTGGTGGAAGAGGTCGGCAATCAGGCGGCGGACGTGGTTTTGCGGGTATGGATTCGGGTCGTCAGCGTGGAATAGCACCCATGGGTGGTGAAGTTTCCCGCAGTGGTCATGATGGCAGAGGTAATGAAGACAATAATAATAGAAGGGGTGGTAATGGCCGTGGAGGAAATCGTGGTGGAGGTAGTGGAAATCGCGGCGGCAGTAATAGAGGTGGAGGAGGTGAGGGACGTGGTTTTGGAGGAATGGATCCTGAGCGTCAGCGTGAAATAGCACGCAGAGGTGGAAAAGCATCTCATGGAAGTGGCAGAGGTGGAAACCGTGGAGGAAATGGTGGTGATAGACGCGGAAATGGCGGTGCAGGAAATAGAGGCGGAGGCGGCAGGGGCGGAAATGAAGGCGGTGGTGGTCGTGGAGGAAATCGCGGCGGGGGTAACAGAGGTGGTGGTGGTGAAGGACGTGGCTTTGCAGGAATGGATCCTGAACGTCAGCGCGAAATAGCTCGTATGGGTGGTGAAGCTTCACATAGTGGTGGAAGAGGTGGCAATCGTGGCGGTGGCCGTGGTAGAGGTGGAGAAGAATCAGGTGGCGGCAGAGGTGGAAATGGTGGCGGTGGCAATAGGGGAGATGGTGGAACAGGAAGCAGAGGTGGAAGTGGCGGCGGTCGTGGTGGAAATAGTGGCGGAGGCAGCAGAGGAAGAAACGGTGGCGGTGGTGGTGAAAAGCGTGGATTTGCCAGTATGCCAAAATCCCGTGTACGTGAGATAGCACGTATGGGAGGTGAAGCATCTCATGGTGGCGGAAGGGGCCAGTCTTCAAGTGGCAGAGGCGGTGGTAGGGGTGGAAACAGAGGTGGAGGTCGCGGAGGTTCCAGATAATACTAACATTTATTAACAGATAAATTCTTAATCATGAAAAATTTTTTAAATATGCTAAGCGGTCGAAGTAAAGGCCATGCCGACGGATTTGAAGAATTATTCTATAATGAATTGAGAGATATTTATTGGGCTGAAAATGCTTTGGTTCGTGCTTTGGAAAATCTGGCCGATAAGGCGGAAAGCGAAGAACTGGTAAATGCTCTTGAGGATCATATAGATGTTACGGAAGATCAGTTGGATCGCCTTGAAGAGGTTTTCGATATTATTGGTGAACCAGTTTCTGGTAAAAAATGCCAGGCTATGGCTGGCTTAATAAAAGAAGGCAAAGAACTTACGGAAGATTTGGAAGAAGGACCCGTAAGAGATGCGGCAATCATAGCTGCTTGTCAAAAAGTAGAGCATTATGAAATTGCCACTTATGGGACACTACGCACCTACGCATCTATTTTGGGATATGAAGAAGCCGAAGACTTACTTCAGGAAACATTAGATGAAGAGAAGGAAGCGGATGAACTTCTGTCTGAATTATCAGATGAGATTAATATTGATGTTTTGGTGGAAGATGGAGAGAAAGAAGGGGAGTATGAATATTAAGATCTATCTTTTTTGCAATTGCCCATGTAAAATCTTTATGTGGGCAATTGTATTTTACCCAGTAAGTGATGATTTTTTCTAACATTAATCAATACTTAGTAATTTCACCTTCTTCAGAAAACGCTGTATAATCATTTTAAACTTTAAAATTCTAAACATGAAAATCAATAATTCATTTCTCTTTGGTTTAGCTACAGGCATCAGCATCGGTTATTATCTTGCCACCGACGATAAAGACCAATTAATGGAAAATGTTAGAGGCAAAGCAAACCAGGCAAAGAATCTGGTGGAAGATGGCATTGAGAAAGGCAAGAAGGTGGTGTCCGATATCCGTGCTAAAAGAAATGAGTAATCTTATGTAAAATAGTTTTCCTGAAAATCCTATTACCAATAAGTAATAGGATTTTCTAATATTATGAAATAAATTTCCGGGATTGTTTTTGGATTTAACCTTCCTGAGAAATGGTTCATTACTAAAAAACTCTATTTAAGTCAATACTATGAATTTAAAAAGATTATTTGGAGCTGTGTTAACTATTTTGGGAATCATCGGGTTGATCTATGCTGCAGTATTGTTTGTAAATGGCTCCGGTAATGGCAGGGATGTTCGAGCACTTACTATTTATGGTATGCTTGGATTAATTTTTTTTATTGCCGGTATCGGATTGGTTCGCACTATAAAAGATGATGCTTGAGTAATTCATTGCCGGTTATATTTCGAATATAATTGGCTTATTTACCAATAGATATTTTTCATTGAGCATGCTTGCATTAATAAATTTTATCCCAAATTTTTCTTTTACACCATAGGCCTCATGGATGTGACCGCAAATATGGACTTTAGGTTTTACTTCCAGAATGCGGTGATACAAGTCTCGGCATCCGATATGCTCCCCTTTTACATTTGCGTCCAGAATATTAAAGATGGGCCCGTGAGTTATTAAGATATCAGTATCGTCCGGAATCAATTTCCAATGGTTCCTGATTTGTGCACCCCGGTATAAGTTAAAAGCCCAGTTATAATACCATGGAGTAACTGGTGAACCCCAGAATTTAATTCCTTCAATAGTTGCGCTGCTGTTATGTAAATAAATAATTTCCTCAGGTATTAAGTCTTTGATTTTCGATACAGGTTGTTTCTCAAAATAAAAATCGTGATTTCCGGCAATAAATATTTTGTACTTATAATCCTGTTTTGCAAACCAGCTTAAAAAATTAATTGTCTGGCTTTCAGTTCCGTTAGCAGTTAGATCACCGGCATGTATAAGTACATCCCCTTTTGGAAGTTTTATATATTGATGATAGCCATGAGTATCTGAAATGGTTACAAATTTCAACGGGAATATTTTAATATGATCATTAGTTTAAAATAGAAGTAAAATAATTAGTCACGATTTTTGGATGAGAAAAGTAACCATGGTATAACTATAATACAAAATTTATTCGCTTGTTTTGCTAATGGATTGCACAGGTTATCTTTTAAATTAAATAATATCAAATGCTTTGGAAAGGTTTAAGAACAAGCTCTAATGTTGAAGATCGCCGTGGCGGCGGAGGACCATTGGCAGTTGGGGGTGGATTAGTTGGAGTTGTGGTTCTCGTGCTGAATTTTCTATTAGGCGGTGATCCTTCACAGTTAAATGATGTATTGTCTGGAAGTGGCAATGCTCCTTTAAGTGCCGAACAACAGGCCGAACAGGATACGCTTGCTAGGTTCGTCTCAGCAGTGCTTGGCCAAACGGAAGATGTGTGGCACAGTTTACTCTCCAAAGAGGGAATTCAGTACACAGATCCTAAATTGGATTTATTTAATGGGGTTATACAATCCGGTTGCGGGAATGCCAGCGCTTCCTCAGGCCCCTTTTATTGTCCACCGGATCACAAGGTTTATATTGATCTTTCTTTTTGCCAGGAATTGGAGGATCGCTTTCACGCTCCCGGCGATTTTGCAGTTGCGTACGTTGTGGCCCATGAAGTAGGCCATCATGTTCAATCGCTTTTAGGCACCTCGGAAAATATGGAGCGCTGGAGACAGACGCTCAGTGATAAAGAATATAATAAAAAATCGGTGATGCTGGAATTGCAGGCAGATTTTTTTGCAGGAGTCTGGGCACATTATGTAAATGAAGGAAATATATTGGAGCAGGGCGATGTGGATGAAGCCCTGAATGCTGCGAGTGCCGTTGGAGACGACCGTCTGCAAAAGCAAAGCAGGGGATATATAGTACCGGACGCTTTTACGCATGGTACGTCTGCACAACGAGCTTATTGGTTTAAAAAAGGGTATGAAACCGGGGACATCCGGCAAGGTAACACTTTTGATTCTCCTGATCTGCAGTAGTTAATAGCTGATTATTGTTTACTGCTTGTAATTAATTTTCAAGCTTTACTTCACCCTCCTTATCATTATCCCAGTATTTTATTTTTTTAGCATCTACATGAATCATCACAATGCCCGGAGTATCGATACCATCTTCGAACCATTGCTCCAGCTCATCCACCCAATGTTCTTCCATTTTTGATTTATCAGAAACCAGCTTTGCTATTCCGCTCACCGAAATATATACCTGATTGTCTGTGTCTGAAAAAGCCAGGTTTACCTGGGGATTAGTAGAAATATCTCTCGCTATTTCCGTTTCTTCCGAAGTAAAAAAATAGGAGTTGCCATCATATTCCACATCGCCGTTATTTGACATTGGACGGCTTATAATTTCACCTTTTGAAATAGATGAAAGCATGCAAATATCCATGTCACTCACTATTTCACTGATATCATTTAAAGTCTTTTCAGCCATAAATTAGTTTTCGTACAAAACATTCCATTCATTGAAATGTTTAGAAATATTGTTTTTTCTAATGGCACCATTTGTGCCTTTGGACTGAAATATATTATTTAAATTTATAAGAGATTTTATGTCCAATAGTTTTCTTGTTGAGGGCGCTGGTATTGTTGCAGGCCTGTTTACTGCATCTTCTTTATTACCACAGGTGATTAAAACGTATAAAGAAAAAAAGGCAGAAGAAATTTCTGTTTTTATGCTGGTTATTCTGATGGCCGGTCTTATACTCTGGATTTTTTATGGAATTTTAAAAGAGGATATTCCCATTATAGCTACCAATTGTTTTTCATTATTAGTGAACATAACGCTTATGATTTTACGTTTTGTTTATTCTGGCAAAAAATGAGATTTAATAATGTTAAAGACGTTACCAAATAATAAATAGTTTCCAATTTTTTATTCAATAAAGGTTACCTGGTAATTGTAGAAGTGGGTTCGGACTGAATTCTTTTTTAATATGCTATAAAGCTTAATGCATCATTCCCGGATGGATATTATTTTCGGGATCATGTTTAGAAAAACAATCATTTCCCACATTATATTTGCAAAGCTTACTATAAATTAATGAAAGGTAGACACCTGCTTTGGAATATTACGATAATCCCTTAATTTCACCTTACACAGTTTTACGAATTACAACAGGTAGCTTAGATCCATTCGGGAACAATCAATATCTTTTATAAATCCAAATAATAGAGCTTACAATACCTTTGTTGAAATACTTCCTAACCTAACCCTCTATAAATGCAAAGAACTTTACTTCTAATTTTAGGTTGTTTCATTTCTTTTTCCCTTTGTGCCCAAAATAAGATAGTTCAGGGTACCATTACAGCAAAGGATGATGGGGAACCCTTAACAGGTGTTACGGTTATTATTCAGGGATCTACTAAAGGGGCTTCCTCCGATTTGGATGGAAAATACAGCATTGAACTAGCTCCTGGAGAAAATGTATTACTCTTTTCTTATATTGGTTATGAGACTCAAACAGTAGAGGTAAACGACCGTGATGTTGTGAATGTAATACTTGGAGCCGACGTAAAGCTCTTGGGCGATGTTGTTGTGGTTGGTTACGGCACGCAACGGAAAAGTGATCTTACAGGTGCCGTTTCATCGGTTCGCGGTGCAGATCTTACAAAGGTTACTTCTCAATCGCCTTTGCAAGCCCTTCAGGGTAAAGTCTCAGGTGTACAGGTAACCAGCACTTCCGGTGCGCCAGGCGCTAATCCTATAGTACGCATCAGGGGTGTTGGAACTTTCAATAATTCTTCTCCAATATATGTGGTGGATGGCGTAATACTGGACGATGTCTCCTTCTTAAATTCTGGGGATATACAATCCATGGAAGTTTTGAAAGACGCATCTGCAACGGCTATATATGGTTCGAGAGGAGCAAATGGAGTCATAATTATTACTACCAAAGAAGGAAAAGCAGGTCAGCCCGCAACCATTAACTTTGAAGCCGAATACAGTCAGCAATTCCTTGCAAAGAAAATTGATCTCCTGAATGGGGCTGAATTCGCTAACTATGTAAATCAAATTACGCCGGGTACCTACAATAACCTGGATGTAGTCCCTAATACCGACTGGCAATCTCTGATTTTTCATTCAGCCCCTATGCAGAATTATCACTTATCAGTTTCGGGCGCTACCGATAAAAGCAATTATTATGTGGCTGTTGGCTATTTTAATCAGCAGGGCATCATTGAAAATTCTAATTATGAGCGTCTATCCCTGCAGATGAATAATTCCTTTAACATCACAAAGAATATTAAAGTTGGAAATAACCTCACCTTTACACCATTCGACAGGCAAAATACTGCTGATGCAACCTATGCTGTATATCGTGCGCAGCCATCGATAGCTCCCTTTAATGCTGATGGTACTTACTCTGAAGTTCCCGGCGTCGGAAATCCGCTTGCAGCTATTTCCTATACAAATGATTTTGAAAGAGGAATCAGAACCGTAGGAAATGTATTTGGTGATGTGAATTTTTTAAAAGCATTTACCTTCCACAGCAGCTTTGGAGTAGATGTAAATTACCATGAAAATAGGACGTTTACACCTGTATTTTTTGTATCTCCTCAGCAGCAAAATGAGATAAATGATCTTTTTGTTGGAAATTCCCACAGTCTCACCTGGCTCTGGGAAAACACTCTTAACTACAAGAAGAGCTTTGGCATTCATTCAGTGGATGTATTGGCAGGATATACCACGCAAAATTCCTCATCGGAGTTCATTAGTGCTTCTGGTCAAAATATCTTAGGAGGTACCAAAAACCTCTGGTATCTGAATGCAGATAACATAGTACCTACTTCCATTAATAACGGCGTTGATCCTAATTTAAACTACTCCCTGATTTCATATCTTTTCAGAATAAATTACAGCTATCACAATAAATACCTTTTAACAGCAACCTATCGCAGGGATGGCTCTTCAAAATTTTTGAATGGTAACCGATATGGCATGTTTCCGTCATTTGCTGCAGGCTGGAACATCATAAATGAAGAGTTCATGAAAACTATTCCAGTGATCACAAATTTAAAATTGCGTGCCAGCTGGGGAATTATTGGAAATGAAAAAATCAGTTATTTGGATCAATATGCTTTAGTATCTAATGGCATTGGTGCAGTATTCGGAACTAATGAAATACTCTTACCTGGTTCTACTTTTGGCAAAACAGGCAATCCCGATTTAAAATGGGAAAGCACGAAGCAAACTGATATTGGACTGGAGATCGGCTTGCTTCAAAACCACCTTACTACCGAATTTGATTATTATCATCGCGTTACTGATGATATTCTGGTTGAATTATCAACCCCTGGTTATTTTGGCAATGGGGAGGGAGTTAAGGTTCGTTATAATGCGGGATCAGTTCTGAACAGGGGATTTGAATTTACGATAGGCTATAGCAACGACCTTGGCGGATTCCATTACAGAGTTGGAGCATTGGGTTCAACGGTTCATAATGAAGTAATAACGATAGGAGGAAATAGCGGTGTAGATTCTGTATTAATTGGAGGAAATTTAGGGAATGGCCAAACGGTAACTTTAAGCAGTATAGGTCATCCTATTGGAGCTTTCTATGGTTATGAAGTGAATGGAATATTTCAGAATGAAGGTGAATTAAGCTCTTACCCTCACCAGGCATTAGCAGGAGTAGGCGATCTGAAGTACGTTGATTTGAACAATGACGGGGTCATAAATAGTGCTGACCGCACCTTTATAGGTTCACCCATACCTACCTTTATTTATGGATTTAGCCTGGAAGGTTCTTATTATGGATTTACATTATCCTTAGATTTCCAGGGCCAGGCCGGGAATAAAATTTATAATGCAAAGGAAGCCGTAAGGCCTGACCTCTATAATTTTGAACAGCATTCAGCCAATTACTGGCACGGAGAGGGTACAAGCAATTATGAGCCGAGGCCTTCCTCCGGCGGCATTAATTACGATCCTTCTACCAGGTTTATCCAGGATGGCTCTTTTCTTCGTTTAAGGACTGCAACTTTGGGATTTACCCTTCCGAAAACGATTTCTGAAAAGATAAAAATGAGAGAAACAAGAATATACCTGCGCGGAACAAATATCTTCACGATTACAAAATTCACCGGCTATTCACCTGAAGTGGCAACTGAAGACGTCCTTTCCAGCGGTATTGACTTTGGGGGTTATCCCGTAACTTCAATTTACTCTATTGGTGTTAACTTTACATTTTAATTAAGCAGAAAAGCTAAGATGAGACAGTTACTGACATACTTTTTAAAAACAGGCCTTTTTCTTTTAACTTTGTTACCACTGGGATGTAACAGTTTTCTCGATAAGGTGCCTCAGGGAAATTTAACACAACAGAATTTTCCCGAGAATGCCGATGAAGCATTGCTGGCAACCAATGCGGTGTACAATACCCTGCGGAACTGGTATTTCAATTCGGGAGGATATCCTATTCTTGATATCATGAGTGATGATGCTAATAAAGGCAGTAATCCGTCGGATCAGGCTTCAACCATTGGCCCTTATGATAATTTTACAATCACAACAAGCCAGGACGGTCTCGACAGATGGTGGAACGCATTGTATGAAGGTATTAAGCGTGCAAACGTTGTAATAGAGAAAGTTCCGGCTATACAGATGGACGAGGGGTTAAAAAACAGGTACATCGCTGAAGCGAAATTTTTAAGAGCGTTATATTACTTCGATTTGGTAAGAGCCTGGGGCGGTGTCCCATTAATTACTTCTATAACTCCTCCTTTAACCCTTGCCCGCTCCTCCAGAGAAGAAACATACTCCCTTATTGAAGCGGATCTATTGTTTGCCATCGACCACCTTTTTGATAAAACTCAGTACAGCCCGCCAGATATAGGAAGAGCAACCAAAGGTTCAGCTCAGTCAATGCTTGCCAAAGTATATATGTTTGAAAATGATTTTACAAACGCTGTTAATTACAGTCAGGCTGTAATTAATTCAGGATTATATTCTCTTGACCCAGATTTTTCACATATTTTTTCCATTGAAGGACAGTTCAACAATGAATCTGTTTTTGAGGTAGGAGCAATTGGGCAGGAAGGTCCTGAAAAAGGGGGTAATCAGTATGCGAATACCCAGGGCGTTCGTGGCTCTCCTAATCTTGGGTGGGGATTTAATCGTCCGTCAATTGACCTTATGAATTCATTTTCGCCCGATGATCCGCGTAAAGATGCCACAATTATTTTTCTTAATGAAGTGCTGGATGGAATCACAATTCTTGGGGACGGGAGTACCCCCGATGTAACTTACACTGATCAGACTCAAACAACAGTCAAAGAAATTGAATGCTATAATCAAAAAGTATTTGTACCAAGCTCCGGCACTACGGCTACCTGGGGAGATAATCGAAAACTTATTCGATATGCTGATGTACTTTTGATGGCTGCTGAGGCGTTAAATGAAACCGGAAATTCATCACAGGCTTTAACATACCTGAACGAAGTTAGGGCCAGGGCTCGCGGGAGTAATACAAGCAATTTACCGGATATTACTGAAACCAATAAAGATTTGTTGCGGGATATTATTATTAATGAGCGAAGATATGAACTGGCAATGGAAGGACATCGTTTTTGGGATTTAGTGCGAACCAATAAGGCTGCTCAGGTATTAGGAAACTTAGGATTTATGGCAGGAAAAAATGAATTATTTCCAATACCTCAAATTGAAATAGATATTTCTCAAGGAACCCTGGAGCAAAATCCGGGATGGTAACATCAATTAATTTCATAACAACCCAATTTTTAATCTAAATCAGAAAAATCAAAATGAAAAAACAGAAATGGAGTTTAATTACTATGGTGGCGATGGCAATCGTTCTCACTGCCATTATGAGCTGTAAAAAAGATAATAACAATACAGCAGAATTTACACTTACTGGCATCACTGCAAATGGTACGGATCTTAATGGTTCATCAAGTGCTACCGGAGTAGATCCAAATTCAATATTTATTGTTACTTTTTCAACTAATGTAGATGCTTCAACAGTTAATTCGTCAAATATAACTCTCATCCGCCAATCGGATGATTCCACTATTGCAACATCTACTTCTACCACGGGAAATACTATCAGGATTACTCCTTCCACAAACTTGGGAAGTGGTAATCTTTATACGCTGACCCTTGGAGCTGGAATAAAATCTACCGATGGAGTATCCTTTGTGCAAACCACAAGAACTTTTACTACGTTAGGTGCATATGCACCTGTAGGAGAAGTAGCTTATTGGAACTTCGAAGGAAACGCAAATGACGCCAGTGGAAACGGATATAATGCTTCTGCATCCATTGCTGTCAATTATGTGGCAGGAAGAAATACCACTGCAGGCCAGGCAGCGTCCTTTGATGGCAGTACCAGTATTATTGAAATACCCGGCGGACCGGCTCTTGAGAATACCAGTACTTTCACCTTAAGCTTTTGGATCAATGGTGATACATTAGGTCATCGTTCTTCTGATAGTATTCCTTTTTTGAAAGGGAATTTTGTTATGGGAGCTGGTTTTTTCAGGGGATTTGAAATAGAATGCGGGGCTACTTTTAATTTCTGTAAGTTTGGAGCTTCCTATGCAGTTACGGGAGCACCAACTCCTACAGTAGCAAATGATTTTTATGTAGATGGCAATGGAGAGGATGCATCACATGGTGGATGGCAAGGTATCTTATCTGAGGCCGATTTATCTTCTCAAGGGGGTTTCACCGGGCTGTTGGTAGGGAAATGGGCGAATATAGTTATCACTTTTGACGCTAGTACTGAAATACGTAAGATGTATGTTAATGGCGCATTAACGGAAACAGATGATTTACACTTATGGCCCGCAGGTGACCCATTACAAACAGCTACCGGTTTAGAATTTGAACCGAATGCAACGGATTTGGGTACCGATTTCGTTTTTGGTTTTGCGGCAGATAGAACTACTACATTCTGGAATGATACACCTTTCGGAAATTATGCCAGCCCGAATGCCAATCACTTTAAAGGATTATTAGATGATGTTCGTATATATCATAAGGTTATAACTGACGCTGAGATTGCTCAGATGTATAGTTCAGGAAAATAAAATTTTAATAAAAAACGATTATTAAGGTTTCCGGTTTGCTGCCGGAAACCTTTTTTATTTCTTAGATATTCAAAAAAGAACCCCTTTCCTTATCATCAAGGAGATTCAAAAATCCTTATCCTTTTTTTATAAAGTAACACTTAGTATTCTATATTTGTGTATCACATTTCTTAACCAAAATTTAACCGATGCCGGAAACTGCAGCAGCTAATTATAAAGAAGGTTTATCGAAGTATGGTTTTAAGAATTTAAAAACCGTGAATTGGAACTGGAGCCAGGATGAGCTGATTGACCGGACAATTGAGAAAGACCTCGGGCAATTAACAGACAGCAATGCACTTACCATCGATACAGGAGAATTTACGGGACGGGCTCCGAAAGATAAATATATTGTTAAGGATGCAGTGACAGAGGAAACGGTATACTGGGGAGAAGTGAATCAACCTTTTACTGAACAGAATTTTGAACCACTTCTCCAGGAATTATTAATGTATTTTCAAGAAAAGGAAGTCTATGTTAAAGACGCTTATGCCTGCGCCGATCCCAAGTATCGTCTAAATGTGAGGGTGATATCTGAATTACCATGGGCTGCTTTATTTACAGGAAATCTTTTTTTACGTCCTTCACAAAATGAATTGGAATCCATTCAGCCTGACTGGTTAATTATTCATGCCCCTTTTTATAAGACAGATCCGAAACGTTATGGTATCCGGTCAGGAAATTTTGCGATCCTTAACTTTACCCGGAAAATAATTCTCATTGGCGGCACTGCATATACCGGGGAAATAAAAAAAGGGATTTTTACGGTTTTAAATTACATCCTGCCTCAGGATCGCAATGTCCTGTCAATGCATTGTTCGGCAAACATTGGTAAAGAAAGGGATACTGCCATTTTCTTTGGATTATCAGGAACAGGAAAAACCACTTTAAGTGCAGATCCTGAAAGGGGTTTGATAGGAGATGATGAGCATGGGTGGAGTGATGAGGGTATATTTAATTTTGAAGGCGGATGCTACGCTAAATGTGTAAATCTCACTGAAGAAAAAGAACCGCAGATCTATCATGCAATCCGGCGGGGAGCATTACTGGAGAATATCCGTTTTTATCCCGGTACCAACAGAGTTAATTACGATGATATTTCTGTAACAGAAAATACACGTGTATCCTATCCAATTGAGTTTATTGATAATGCGGTAAAGCCGTCGGTAGGTGGGCATCCTAAAAATATTTTTTTTCTCACCTGTGATGCCTTTGGTGTTTTACCACCTATTTCAAAGCTCACGCCCGGCCAGGTTATGTATTGGTTTTTGAGTGGTTATACTGCAAAGGTTGCCGGTACAGAAGCAGGTATTACAGAACCAAAAATTGCTTTTTCTACGTGTTTTGGGTCTCCATTTTTACCATTAAATCCTAATAAATATGCAGGGATGCTTGCGGAAAGAATGCAAAAGCACAATGCAAATGTATGGCTTGTAAATACCGGCTGGACAGGTGGACCTTACGGCATAGGTTCCAGAATGAAACTGTCTTTCACCAGAGCTATGATTACTGAGGCCCTAAAAGGAGATCTGGAAAAGTTAAATTATGAAGTTCACTCTGTTTTTGGTTTGGCATATCCTACCTCATGTCCTAATGTGCCGGATCAAATCCTGAACCCGCGCAATACGTGGGCAGATAAGAATGAATATGATGAGCAAACAAATTCGCTGGCAAATCAATTTATTAAAAACTTTGAAAAGTTTGCAGCAACAGCAAAGCCTGAAACCCTGGCAGCCGCTCCAAAAATAATGAGCGAAGCAACAAAATAAATTTACCTGACCTTTGGAATTGTTCTACGCTTTTTTAAAAGAGGGCCATCACCTTTATTTTGATAAGGAAGAATCGTTCCATTGCATAAAAGTATTGCGCCACCAGGCCGGTGATATAATATTAGCTACCGACGGTAAGGGCGCAAAATATAAAGCAATTATTTTGCAGGCGGATCAAAACCAATGTATCCTGGAAGTTACACAGGTTGTAGAAATTGAAATTTTAAAAAAGCCATTGGTACACATTGCAATTTCTCCAACTAAAAACATAGATCGGCTTGAATGGTTTTTAGAAAAAGCCGTTGAGATAGGAGTTAATCAGATTACACTACTAACCTGCAAACGATCAGAGCGAAAAAATGTAAAGGAAGAACGATTTCAGAAAATTGCAATCTCAGCTATGAAGCAATCGTTGCGTCATTGGCTTCCCACTTTAAACACCCTTACGAAGTGTACTGAATTTTTCAAAATTCCATTTTCAAATCAGAATAAATACATCTGTCATTGCCAGCACCATACACTACCGTTGTTAAAAAATATTATGCAGCTTAATCAGGATGCCATTATTTTAATCGGTCCGGAAGGAGATTTTTCTAATGATGAAATTGAGGATGCGGAAAAAAACGGTTATGTCAGTGTAAGTCTGGGAAATGCACGGTTGCGAACAGAAACAGCAGGTATAGTGGCAGTTCACACTTTTCAAATGCTGAACTCGTTTAACTAGAATATTTACAATAATGAAGAAGTTTTTAAAAAATTGCTCAATACCTCTTTTACTTTTTATTATAATACCGCTGGTTTCCTTTCTTTTCATTTCATTTTCACCTGTGCCCACAATAAAGCTAGCCTTGATGAAATACAGTGGAGGAGGTGATTGGTACAATGATGTAAATTCATTAAAGAATCTTGCTGCCTTCTGTAATAAAAATCTCGGTACCAATTTCGATCCGGATCATGCTACTGTAGAACCTGGCAGCCCCGACCTTTTTAATTATCCTTTTGTGTATATGACAGGACACGGAAATGTGGTCTTTACCAATGAAGATGCAGAGAACCTTCGAAATTATTTAATTGGCGGAGGATTTATAATAGTAAATGATGATTACGGAATGGATCCTTATGTAAGACCGGCATTTAAAAAAATTTTTCCCGAGCTGGATTTTACAGAAATCCCTTTTTCTCATCCCGTTTACCATCAGAAATACAATTTTCCAAATGGGTTGCCCAAGATCCATGAACATGATAAAAAACCTCCCCAGGGATTTGGATTATTTTATGAAGGACGTCTGATAGTCTTTTATGATTATGAATGTGATCTCGGCGATGGCTGGGATGATGTGCATAATGATCCTGAAAATATCCGCCTGCAGGCCCTGCAAATGGGTTCTAACGTGATACAATATGTGTTCTCTTTAAATGAGCCAAAGTAATTTCAGGTAATTTTCTTTGCTAAAGATTTATTGATTTTTTGAATCAGTCCGGGACCTTCATATATCATACCCGTATATATTTGAACCAGATCTGCTCCAGCCTCCAGTTTCATTGCTGCATCGTTAGCAGAATGGATGCCACCAACACTTATAATCAGGAATCGCTTTTTAGCCTTTTCAGCAATATATCTGGTGAAATGTGTTGATATTTTACTCAGGGGTTTACCGCTCAAACCGCCGTTTCCAATTTTATGTATTTCTTCCTGTGAAGTAATTAAATGTTCTCTCGATATAGTAGTATTCGTTGCAATAATACCTGCAATTTTAGTCTCCAGGATTATTTCTATAATATCATCAATCTGGCTATTGGGAAGATCGGGTGCTATTTTTAACAGAATGGGTTTTGGGAATTGTTTCTCATTATTTATTTCCTGTAAACGGGTTAAAAGTTTTTTAAGGGGTTCTTTTTCCTGCAATTCCCGTAACCCGAGTGTATTTGGTGAACTTACATTCACGGTGAAATAATCAACCACATCAAATAATTCATGAAAACAAATTTCGTAATCCCTTATCACGTTTTCAGGCGGTGTATTTTTATTTTTTCCAATGTTCACGCCTATAATCAACGGGGTTTTACTAAAACTCTTCCATTTTTTCAGCCTTAAAGCAACCACATGAACGCCCTCGTTATTAAATCCCATCCTATTAATAAGCCCTTCGTCCTTAGGCAACCGAAAAGAGCGCGGGGGTTCATTGCCAGGCTGAGGAAGTGGAGTCACCGTTCCGATCTCAATAAACCCAAATCCTAAAAGACTTAATGCTTCCAGGTGCCTTGCATCTTTATCAAAACCTGCGGCCAGCCCAACAGGATTTGAAAAGTGTAATCCTATAAGATCTCTTTGCAGGGAAAGGGCGGAAGACTGAAAGCTTTGTTTCATCAGCCATTTTACACCAGGAATACGAATAATAAATTCTAAAAGATTAATAGCTAAATAATGCGCCTCTTCGGGGGGGAAAAGAAAAAAAAATGGCTTAAAAACAAGCTTATACAATAGTTAAAGATTAGAGCAAAAATAATTACAAGTAGTCAAGCTTGATACTACAGTTAAAAAATACTGTGCACAGCCTTTGTTTATAAAGCATCTCCATAAAATTGTATTTTTCACAATGATTAGTAATTAAATGAATAAGGAAATTCCTTTAGCGGAACGCATGCGGCCTAAAACGCTGGATGGATTTATTGGGCAACAGCATTTATTAGGGGAGGGGCAAGTGTTGCGAAACCTGATTGAAAAAAAGCAAATTCCTTCCATGATTCTCTGGGGCCCGCCCGGAGTAGGGAAAACTACTCTTGCCCATATTATTTCGTATGAATTAACACAACTTTTTTTTACGCTGAGTGCTGTTAATTCTGGTGTAAAAGATGTCCGCGAGGTAATTGAGCTTGCACGGAAATCGGGTAAGGCCATTTTATTTATTGATGAAATTCATCGCTTCAACAAAGGGCAGCAGGACTCTTTATTGGGAGCAGTGGAAAAAGGAATTGTTACCTTAATTGGTGCCACCACAGAAAATCCGTCTTTTGAGGTAATCTCACCTTTGCTTTCCAGATGCCAGGTATATGTAATGGAACCTTTGGAAAAGACTGATCTGCTGCATCTGCTTAACCATGCGATTGAAGAAGATGAATTTTTGAAGCAAAAAAAAATAACGATTGCAGAAAGCGAAGCGCTGCTCCGTTTAAGCGGCGGGGACGCCAGAAAGCTTTTGAATCTTTTTGAACTGGTTTCAGATACAGTTCCTAAAAAAGAAGTTATTGTTACTGATGAATTGGTGACTTCAATTGCCATGCAGAAAATTGCTTTGTACGATAAAAGTGGAGAGCAGCACTACGATATTATTTCGGCCTTCATCAAATCAATGCGTGGAAGTGATCCTAATGCTGCTGTTTACTGGCTGGCAAGAATGGTGGAAGGTAGAGAAGATCCTAAATTTATTGCCAGGAGAATGCTAATTCTTGCATCAGAGGATATTGGAAATGCTAACCCCACCGCTCTCGTTTTAGCAAATAGCTGTTTTCAGGCAATTGATGTAATAGGATATCCTGAGTGTACACTAATCTTATCTCAAACTGCTATTTATCTTGCCACCTCACCAAAAAGTAATGCATCTTATGAAGCCATTCAGCAAGCTCTGTCTGCTGCAAAGGATCAGGGTGATCTTCCGGTTCCCCTGCACCTTAGGAACGCTCCTACAAAATTGATGAAGCAATTACATTACGGTAAGGATTATCGATACGCCCATTCCTTTGAAAATAATTTTGCAGACCTGGAGTTTCTCCCTGAAAAAATAAGGGGTAAGAAATTTTATAATCCAGGGAATAATCAGCGCGAAAACGAGTTACGCGAATTTTTAAAAAGACGCTGGAAAGAAAAATATGAATACTAAGGTTGTCGGTTAACATATTATAATACTGAAATCCATATGGCTGGCACTGATGACTGATTTTTTAAGGCTTAATGATAAAAATAACCTTAATAAATGAAAAAATACCGTATTGTGATGCTCGGTGCAGGGAATGTAGGGTTTCAGCTTGCGTGCCATCTCAGGAACAATGGGCAGCATATTTTACAGGTTTTCAGCCGTCATCTTTCAGCAACGTGGAATAGTACACTAAGGGATATTCCCTTCACAAAAAAGATTTCGGAAATTGAACAGGACGGAGATATCTATTTGATTGCGGTAAAAGATGATGCAATAAAAGAAATTATACCTAAGTTATTTTTACCTGATAAAATTGTGGCCCATACTTCTGCGAGTATTCCTATGGATATCTTGAGTTCTGTAACCAAAAATTATGGAGTATTTTATCCCCTGCAAACAATATCCAAGAATATATCGCTTGATTTTTCAGCGATTCCCATCTGTTTCGATGCAGCCAATAAACCAACCCTGGAAGTATTAAAAAAGTTAGCACATCTGCTAAGCAAAACAGTTGTTGAAATAAATGATGACAAGAGATTAGCCATTCATGTGGCAGCTGTATTTGCCAATAATTTTTCGAACCATTTATTTTCTATAGCACAAGAAATACTTATGAAAAACAACCTTTCATTTGATATTCTGAAGCCTTTAATTCGGGAAACTATCAGAAAGATTGAAACCCATAACCCAAATGAGGTACAAACCGGACCTGCTGCCCGTAATGATGAGGATACCATTAACAGGCATCTTGAATTTTTAAATCATGATGAGCAATTAATGAATTTATACCGGCTAATGACGACAGATATTCAAACCAGGAATGATTAAGAGTAATTATTAACCACATCCAGGTCAGCCTCTGAATTGCTCAGTTGTCATTACCTTTCGCATTTATTTTATTTTACTAATAGAGGTTCACGTTAGTTTAATGTTAGAAGAAAAATCCGATTTACAGGTTCCTTATTTTGAATTATTTCGCTCCGTAGCCGCTTTTATTCTTGACGTAGATGGCGTGCTTACTGATGGTTCTCTGCTTATTACCAACTCCTTCGATCAATTAAGGACAATGAATATCCGCGACGGATATGCCTTGCAGCTTGCCGTTAAAAAAGGATTTCTTGTAATTGTGATCACCGGTGCAAATTCTCCGGGTGTAGTACAAAGATTAAATGGATTGGGTATTTTATATGTGCTGGCAAACGTTCAGGATAAGAAATCTGCATTGCTGCAAATTATCAATGCGTTAAATATTGATCTGTCCAAAACAATGTACATAGGTGATGATATACCGGATCTGGAAGTGATGCAGCTTTGCGGGGTTACATGTTGCCCGCAGGATGCAGCTCCTGAGATTATCGCGATATCAAAATACATATCGCCTTATAATGGTGGAAAGGGTTGTGTGCGGGATATATTAGAGAAAGTAATGAAGCTCCAGGATAAATGGATTTAATTAAAAACGAGCTTCGGTTCATGTTTTGTGACTGTTTTCTTCTGTATGAAAAAAATCATATCCTTTTTACGTCTCATCCGGTATGTTAATTTGTTATATATAGCATTAAGCCAATACTTGGTCCAGTATACGATCATTGTTCCGATATTGGCACAGGCAAACGCCGTTCCTACCTTAAACCCTTTTACTTTTTTCCTGTTTGTATTTTCAACAGTGTTGATTGCAGCAGCTGGATATATAATCAATGACTATTTCGATGTCAGGATCGACGTAATAAACAAACCAGAGCGTATATTTATTGACCGGACTATACGAAGAAGAACTGCTATGGTGCTTCATCAGTTATTTACCGGGGTTGGAGTGTTACTTTCCTTATACGCGGCCCATCGCGCCCATAACGTAAAGCTGGGCTTTATTCACGCTACTATTGCAGGATTGCTTTGGTTTTATTCAACAAGCTACAAGCGCAGGATGCTGATAGGTAATATTATGATCTCACTGTTAACGGCTATGGTAATCCTGATAGTTGTCTTATATGAGCGTCAATTATTTTATCCTGAAAGTCCCGCAATTAACGCTGCAGCATATTCCATTTTTATCATCATTTTTTTTTATTTTTTGTTTGCATTTCTTATTTCCATGATCCGGGAACTGGTGAAAGATATGGAAGATGTAAAAGGAGATGAATACTATGGCTGCAGGACATTACCCATAGCTATCGGTATAAAAAAAACTAAGCTGGTTGTTTTTGGCATCGCTGCCCTTATCCTGTCTTTTCTCATATATCTCCAGTTAAGGCAGGTTAGAGGAGGCGACTTTATTTCCGTCCTTAATATTTTTACTACCCTCGAGGTCCCAATTGGAATTGCTTGCTATTTACTTTATAAAGCCGATTCCAAAAAGCAATATTCTTTAGTCAGCAGTGTAATAAAGCTCATAATGTTAATGGGAATTTTAACAATGGTTTATTTTTACTACCTCATGAAAAAATAGGTATTACAAAATATCTCCTTTCAGGGTTCTGATCCTATCGTTAGTAATTCTTGTAAAAGTTTAATTGCCGTATCATTCAGATTTTTAATTGCTAATGGAATATTCCATTTTGTGCGATCTCTTTTTTCAACATAATTTGAAATGGCGCGCAATTGCAGGAATGGAATGCTTTCCAACAGGCAGCAGAATGCAAAAGCTGCTCCCTCCATGCTTTCCACATCAGGATGATATCGTCCTACAGTTTTGATTATGGAAACGTCATTGCCGGAAACTGTATTGACTGAAATGCTTTTTACACGCTGTAATTCGGTAACGGATTGGCAATTCAATGTATGAGGATTATTAAGCCAACCATCCTCAAATGGAAATCTGCTTTTTTCTATAAGCCCCAATTCAAATGCATCCAAAAAAACTTCATCAGACTGCGCTCCCAGATCTGCAAAGCAATCTGAGATAATATTTACAGGAGAACCTATTGGAAAATTAGGATTAAAACTGCCGCAGATGCCGAGCTGAATGGCTAAGTCCCAATTACTAACAGGAAGTATTTTTCCTAAATGATAAGATGTGGTCACTCCGCCAACGCCTGTTATAAGTAATTCAATAGCATGTTCATTGTATAGCCTTGTTTCATCCTTTTTCAGAAGAAATAATTCAAGTGGCTTTACTTCCTGCCAGGTAGAAGATACTATTAACAGCTTCATTGCATAACATTATCTACAATATAAGTATTCATGGCGCTGCACTTGCAGGGTAATTAAGTCAAAATACTCCAATCTAACCGATCTTATATATTTGCAAACAATTTCACAGCTTTATCACTGATGGTCTATCTCACCAGAAAGGAACATTTTAACGCGGCTCACAGACTCTTTAACCCTGCATGGAGTGATGAGCAAAATGAAAAAATATTTGGAAAATGTTCTAATAAAAATTTTCATGGACACAATTATAACCTTTATATAACAGTATGTGGCATTCCAAATATTGAAACAGGAATGATCTTAAACCTCCAGGATTTAAGTAAAATAATTAACAGAGTGGTAATTGATCGCCTTGATCATAAAAACCTCAATCTTGAAGTTGAATTTCTTAAAGGAATAATTCCAAGCACTGAAAACCTGGCCATGGCTATTTGGGACCAACTTCAATCACATTTACAGGGATGTGTCATGTACAGCATTAAGCTGTTTGAGACTGAAAACAATTATGTCGAATATTTTGGGAATTGATTCTAAACTATTTAAAATTTGAAATGGTTATTATTATTGTTTAAAATGCAGATATGAATTCACCTGACATTAATTTCCGTTCTGATAAAAAATTGGGAAAAACCGAAAAGCGTTATACAAAAGTGGAAGCTTATGATGATGAAAATTTAAAAGAGATAACGCTTAATTATAAAAGTCTTATAGAAGCAGTGGGTGAGGATGTAGAACGTGAAGGTCTTCTTAAGACTCCAACGCGGGCAGCCAAAGCATTATATTTTTTAACACAGGGCTACGAAATTAATCCTGAGGAAATATTGCGTTCCGCCATGTTTAAAGAGCAATACAGTGAAATGGTGATTGTAAAGGATATTGAAATGTATTCAATGTGCGAACATCATCTTTTACCCTTTTTTGGCAGGGCACACATTGCATACATTCCTAATGGACATATAGTAGGGCTAAGCAAATTAGGACGTGTGGTGGATGCATTCTCAAGGCGTTTGCAGGTTCAGGAACGCCTGACACATGAGATTCTTAATTGCATTGAGAAGACTTTGCAACCTTTAGGAGTTGCAGTAGTAATAGAAGCAAAGCACTTGTGCATGATGATGCGGGGTGTTCAAAAACAAAATTCTGTAGCTACTACATCAGCATTCACAGGCGAGTTTGAAAACGACAAAACAAGGGCAGAATTTATCCGGCTTATTTCAGCAGATCTGATGTCATGACAGATAAGATGGTTTATAACTCATTAATTTGTCAGGACACAGCATTTGTATATCTTTGCACTCCTCAAAAATTAAGATTTCATAATGAAAAAAGGAATTCATCCGGAAAATTACCGGTTCGTAGTTTTCAAAGATATGTCTAACGGTCAATCATTTATTTCCCGTTCAACCGTACCAAGCAGGGAAACCGTTACCTGGGAAGATGGAAAAGATTATCCGTTGATAAAGCTGGAAATATCCAACACATCTCATCCTTATTATACGGGCAAAATGAAATTTATTGATTCGGCAGGCCGTATAGACAAGTTTAAGAAGAAATACGCCAAAAAGGATTCTTAAGATCTCACAGATAATCAGGCCCTGCTGCAAAGCAGGGCTTTTTAATTCATTCTATGGCGGAGAAAAATTTTATTCTGTTTGATGATGATTGCAGAGATCACCTTTTACCCTTAACCTTTACAAGACCAGTTCCTGAAATCCGCCTGGGCATTCTTACCATCCGCGAGAAGTGGCAGCGATCGTTGAACAGCAGGCCTTCATACCTTTCGCAGCAATATCTCCGAAAGAAATTTCCCCTAATACTCAAAGATTCTAACTGGTTAATTAACGGATCAGTTTTACCGGATCCACGTCTGGTGGCACAGGTTCTGGCTTTGCAACAAGGCGAGGCAATTGCAGAAAATGACCTCCTTGTAGCCGCATGCATTGCATCGTTTGATATAACAGGTAATAGCTTGAATACTACAGAAATTATCAGAGACTGTAAAATTGCGCCCCCTGTATCTGCCATAAGAAGCATCCGCAAGCTCACTGATATTTTTACAAAAAATGGTGAAGCATTAAGAGATGATTTTAAATTAATTACATACAAAAGGAGATCCGCAGCTCTTTACGAGTCTAATAAGATTACTAACCGGCATCACATTTTTATAGAGGAGGGTGCATCTGTTGAATTTGCATATTTAAATGCGTCCCAGGGTCCTATTTATATTGGTAGGAATGCAGAAGTAATGGAAGGCGCAATGATACGGGGACCTTTTTCATTAGGTGAGGAAGGAGTTGTGAAAATGGGTTCTAAGATATATGCCCCTACTTCAATAGGTCCCAATTGTAAGGTAGGCGGCGAGCTTAATAATGTAATTATGATTGCCAATTCTAATAAGGCACATGATGGTTATCTTGGAAATGCTGTAGTTGGCGAGTGGTGTAATTTCGGTGCGGGTACAAATAATTCGAATCTCAGGAATGATTACACGTTTGTGAAATTATATAGTTACGTTGAAAAAAGATTCGAGAACACAGAGCTGCAGTTTTGTGGCCTGATCATGGGTGATCACTCTAAATGCAGTATTAATACGATGTTTAATACCGGAACTGTAGTGGGGGTATTTGCAAATATATTTGGCACCGGATTTCCCCGCAACTTCGTTCCCTCTTTTACATGGGGTGGAAGTAAAGGATTTGAAAACTATAAAATTGACAAGGCGTTGGAAGTGGCAAGACGTGTTATGGAAAGAAGAGAGATAACCTTAAGCGAAATGGATGCAGAAATACTTTCTGAAGTTTATAACCTTGAAAACAAATAATGAGTCTGCCGGACTATAAACTTAAAACACCATGCGGAAAAAAATTATAGCTGGTAACTGGAAGATGAATAAAACCGTAGATGATGGAATATCTCTTGTAAATAGAACCCTGCAGCTACTTGAGGCAACTAATTATAATACTCTTATTATTTTTTGCCCCTCCTTTGTTTCTCTTGAAAAAATTGCTACTGCTATAAGCGGAAAAAAAAATATTTTCTGTGCTGCCCAGAATTGTCATTTTGAAAAGGATGGAGCATTTACCGGTGAAATATCTGCTGCCATGGTTAAATCAGCAGGTGCCCGGTACGTTATTCTTGGACATAGTGAACGCAGGCAATATTTTGGTGAGACGGACAATCTCTTGTCTAAAAAAGTAAACGCAGTGTTGGGTGAAGGGTTAATTCCTATTTATTGTTGCGGTGAAGTCCTTAAAGTCCGGGAAGAAAACAATCATTTTGCTTTGGTGGAAACACAAATCCGGGAAGGCTTATTTCACCTTAGTAAAGAAGACTTTTCAGAAGTTGTAATTGCTTACGAGCCCGTATGGGCTATAGGTACAGGTAAGGTGGCAACCACGGACCAGGCCCAGGAAATGCACTCTTTCATTCGCAAGCTGATTGAAGAAAAATATGGGTCTTACATAGCCGATGATATTACGATACAATATGGTGGTAGCATGAAACCTTCAAATGCAAAAAGCCTGTTATCCCAGTCAGATGTTGATGGTGGCTTAATCGGTGGAGCTTCTTTAGTAGCTGATGAGTTTGTAGAAATCATTAAGAGCGCCTGATACCATATTGCATTTTATAGGTTTATTTAGAGACTTATTTTAAGTGCGCCTTTTGATGCTACATTATAGGTATCGATATGCAGACCATTACATTCCTTCATCCATTTATTAAGTCTGTAAGTACTATTATCACCATTGTAAATTATAAGCGGAGTATCGAACCAGCTTGTAATCTCATTAACAGAAACATCTGCATTTCCTGAAATAATAACTGCATTCAGCTTCATTCTGTAACTAGAAGAATTGAATGGTAATTTTTTATTTATCTTAAGCAATCTGTAATTATAGAACTGAAAAAATTGATCCCTGTTCCATAAAGTACCCTGTAAAAAAGCTGTTTCATCTGAAGCAGAATCACTTGGGATAAAATCTGTAATCGTTGTGTTAGACAATTGCCAGTGGTGTCTCAAATAGAATTGTTCCTGCTCATTGAAGAGACTATCTGACTTCATAGCTACTGCATTTCCACCGTTGTTAAATTCAAGACAACTTTTCCCCACAAAACTATAGACAGTAATGGATTTTTCATTTTTAATATGAAGAAGATTATAGGCGCTGATTATAAATAGTATGCAAATTGTAATTGTGATTCCAAATAAATATAACTTTTCTCGGGTAATTAGCAGTCGAATGAGCAGCAGTATAAATGTCGCAAAAAGTAATGATTGCCATATTGTAGATGAAGAGAGATACAGAACGGAAAAAGGCAGTTCGCGAATGTTACCGATATAGTAATTTAAGAAATGGACCATACCATATGTTAAAGAGCCTAATATTTTTGCCAGCGGTTGTATAATTTGGAATACAGCTAATGCTATGCCTGTATAAAGTACTAGGGCGCTCAAAGGAATTACAAGCAAATTGGCGAATAGAAAATAGGCAGGAAATTGGCTGAAATAAAAAACAGTGAGAGGGAGAGTAGCAATCTGGGCAGCTAATGAAACAGCAATCGTTTTCCAAATAAAATCAACAGTTTTATTAGTTCGATACAGCCATCGGTTGATATGCGGAAATAGTTCGCTAATTCCTAAAACAGCAATATAGGAAAGCTGGAATCCGACATCGGTAATTAGCAATGGTTTAAACATTAATATTATAAATGCAGAACAGGCAAGCATATTTAATGTGCTGATAGTTCGATTTGAATTTTTGCCGATCGTAAAAAAAGTGAACATCATGGCGGCACGTACCACCGAGCCTGATAATCCTGTGAGTAATGCAAACGTCCAGATTAATATAATTATGATTAAAGACTTGACCTGTTTTCCATATCTCTTTTTTTCAAGGATGAACAGCATACGGTTAAGGAGCGAAAACAGCAGTGCCACATGCAATCCGGAAACAGCGAGCACATGGATTACACCCGCCGCCGCATACGATTGCATGATATCAAAAGACATCTTGTCACGATAGCCTACAACCAGGGCTTCCGTTACAGCAGCATCCTGAGTGTCAGGAATGTATTTCTGAAAGGCCTCAATACTTTTATCCCGTAGCCAAAAAGTGAGATCGAATAACGGATTGGATTGATTTATTGGTAATAACTTCCAATTGTCTTTTTTTAAGTAAGCACTCGCATAAATGTTATTGAAATAAAGAAACTTCTTATAATCGAATTCATCAGGATTTTTAGGAGGTGGAATAGCTTGAAAAGCATTTTTTATAAGCAATATATTGCCATAATATAATTTTGAAGCAGCAGTATCTTTTTGAAGATACAATATTGCTTTACCGCAGGTAGAATGCTGATATGATCCTTGCCCGATTGATAATACTTCGGCAGTTACCTTAAATGATTTATTTTTTTCAATAGGAGGTTCCAGCAGCCGAACGATCGCTGCATTTCCTTTATCATAAAAGTGCGTGTAATGCTCAGGACGATTTTGATCAATACTTAAGAAAGCAATTTCATTTCCGGAAAGAAAAAGACAAACCTGAAAACCGAGTCCGGTAATCCAACCATTTCTATATGCCCGGACTTTTTTATTCTTATAGATAAGGTGTAAAAAAATACAAAGCACGTAATTGAGAACCAGCACAATGAACGAGATATGCAGATGTCCAAACACATAGGCCAGTATGCCTATTATGAAAGGAATAAGGAACCGGACAAAAGGAAAAGATTTCCATTCAATCATTAACGAAATTTAATGAATATACATGGAAGAAGAATGGTTAGAAATGTATTATAAAAGTGAAAAATTAATTTTATTTACGAAAATTTCTATTTCACTCAAGTAATAACAGAAAAAATAAATCAATACAATCAGAATATGATCAAAAGAGCTTTACTGATTACACCACTTGTTATCTCCTCAGTTATTCTTTTGCAAAAGATGTCGATCAGAACTTTGCAACAAGGGTGGCACGGAATTTTGTTTGAAAGTGGAGGATTGAAGAATATAAAACTGAAATAGTTAAGAGGATAAGTTAACCTCTACAATCTTAGTTCTGGAAAATAACTGTTAAGTATATTCAAGTGAATATTAACAGCATTATAAGGCTGAAAAATAGAATTATTTTACAATGGTAATTTTTTCTGCTAAATTCAACTGTTCTGTGCGTATATTCAACAGGTAAATGCCATTATTTAACTTCGGAAAGTTAAAGGCGTTATTTTTCAGCAGAACCTTATCAAAATTAAAAAGAGATCTGCCCTGGAGATCGCTTACTGTTACAGAAGCTTGTTGACCGATTAGAGCAGGGCTATCAAAATGAATAATTCCTTTTGAAGGATTGGGATAAAGGTTGATAAGGGAGTTATTAACTGCATCATCAATACCTAAAATCTGCTCTGCAGGAATTTCTGAATAGATAATTTTATTTTCTTTTCCTGTATTGCAGTTATCAGGAAAACCATAAGTCGTGCTAAGTCCTGCACATTCATCACGCTGGTAAGTAAATTGAATAGTGTGGTCAATCCGGCGGGCCATAGAACAAAAGATGCCCTCATTATTAGATGGAAAAACTACATCTGAAGGATAAGACCATGTTAATCCACCATCCCGTGAAGAAGTCAGGTAGGTATGTCGTACATCTTTTCCTGTTGCATCAGGATCATTTTCAACTACGGCTGCATATGCCAGGTAAAGGTTTCCATCTGCATCAATGGAAGCGTTTGGCTGGGAAGCCAGCCCTGAATTAAAGGTGCCAAAATCTGTAACATCCAAAATTCCATTACCATTTAGATCTAAGGCACCCGCAATGGTACGTGGTGAATTGTCACCCATGCTTTCATCATAGTATAAAATACCATTTGAAGTGGGAATATAGCTTATCGTATGATCTGTAACATCACTGTTAAAGATGCGCACATATCCTGCCCAAACATGCACACTGCCGCTATTATCAATAAGCACCGAAAGCGATCCATCATTTGAATCAAGAGTATCTGCAATGCCATCTCCATTTACATCGGTGAGCTCATCATTAAAGTGTGAAATAGGAAACTTCATAATAATGTGACTGCTCCATGTACTTCCGTTATCTGTCGACTTCAGTAACAACAGGTCATTGCCGAAACCTCCGGTCACAATGGCTACGCTGCTTCCATTCGCATCAATTGCATAATTATCAGGACGGATCCTAAAATATTCTCCTGGTCCAATATCATTTATAGTTTGGTTGGAAATATCCCAGGTGGTTCCATCATCCACAGAGCGCGAATAAAGCAGTGCACCATCCTGGCTGTTGTATAGTTCACCTCCGCGTGATTGGGGTAACGTTAAAGAAATGACGTGAAGTGTAGTACTGCCCGTGTTGCCGCTTACCATGCGCGGCCACCATACTCCGCCAATTGCTGATGTAGGTAAAATATTTAGATTTTCAGACCAGAGATTGGTAAGGGGATTCAATAAACGCGAAAGCTGAAGCTGACCATAGATCAGATTATGTGTTAATATAAGTACCTGGCCGGCGCTGCTGCGTGTAACGCTGGGCCATCCATTTTCGGTAATTTCAATCCGATGTGTAGGGATAGCCTCCCAGTTAGTGCCATCGGAGCTATTATACCCGGTACCTCGAAGTAAATACGTGGGATCGTCAGCCGGAGCAAAATTCCAAACAGCATTAAGCGTCGCATTATTGTCCCTGAAAAAACTATTGCAAATAGAAGCGTTAGTTTGTAAATCAAAATAAGTGTTGCCAATAATGGTACTTGTAATTGTTCTTGGATCTGTTTCTTCCTTCGTAAAATCTGTATTAAAGGAATGTTTCGAACGCTGGGAAATTTCCGAATTAAGATCAGCATGTTGCTCTTTAAAAAATGCGTTTTTTTTCTGAAGAGAAAAGGGGATGCCGGCCGTTTTAAACTGCCATGGGCTGGTTGATAGTTGAGCCATTATAAAACCGGGATTTATTACCCAGCAATTAATCACAATAAATCCAATAATTTTTTTCATTGGTAGGTTCTGAAAGCTCGCCAAAATAAGAGGAAAAAATGAAAGATTACAAATTTCAATTCATTAAGGACAACGATGGTGTCGTAAAGTTTAATTTAAAACGATATTAACCGAATACTATCTTTACAAACTCTAAGGTTTTTATTTTCTGATTATACACATATTACCAAAGACAAATCTTTTGACAACACATCTAATTAAATTTAAAATTGCAGCCGCGTATAATACTCGATAGTAAGCGATTCGCGTTAACCATCAACAGGCTCTGCTATCAATTAATAGAAATACACAGGGGCTTTGATGCAACTGTAATTATAGGCGTGCAACCAAGGGGAATTTATCTCTCTAACCGTATATACGCACAACTTTCAGAAATCACCGGTAAAAGGATTTTAAGTGGCATTGTTGACCCTACCTTTTATCGTGATGACTACAGAAAGGCTGAAAAACAGCTCATTCCAAAATCTACTACGATTAAGTTTTCACTGGAAAATAAAAAAGTAGTCCTCATTGATGATGTATTATTTTCCGGACGAACGGTTCGTGCAGCTATGGATGCATTGCTTGATTTTGGACGTCCTTCAAAAATAGAGTTGTTGGTGCTTGTTGACAGAAGATTTACCCGTGAACTTCCAATACAGCCTGATTACACAGGTAAAACAATTGATTCCCTTACATCAGAAAATGTAAGAGTGGAATGGCAGGAGATTGAGGGGATGGATAGAATCTGGATAGTTCCTGCTAAAACAGATGAAGGATGAATGCATTAAGTGTAAAACATCTTTTAGGAATAAAGTATCTGACTTATGAAGACATACAGCTCATATTTAAAACAGCGGAGGAGTTTAAGGAAGTTCTTAACCGGCCAATAAAGAAAGTTCCCTCACTTCGCGATACTACTATTGTAAATCTCTTCTTTGAAAATTCCACGCGTACAAGGATTTCATTTGAGCTGGCAGAAAAACGGCTTAGTGCAGAGGTCGTTAACTTTTCTTCATCCACTTCGTCAGTGAAAAAAGGAGAAACGCTCATTGATACAGTGAATAATATACTGGCCATGAAAGTAGATATGGTAGTAATGCGACATCCCAGTGCGGGAGCACCAGTTTTTTTATCAAAATATATCAATGCAAATATTATAAATGCCGGAGATGGAACACATGAACACCCTACCCAGGCGCTTTTAGATGCCTTTTCTATAAAAGAAAAATTGGGAGGTCTAAAGGGGAAAAAAGTTGCAATCATTGGAGATATACAGCATTCCAGAGTTGCACTTTCCAATATCTTTTGTCTGAAAAAATTAGGAGTCGAAGTGATGGTAACGGGACCGCCTACTTTAATCCCGATGCACATTGAATCCCTTGATGTGAAAGTGGAATATGACGTTCGTAGAGCTTTGGAATGGTGCGACGTAGCAAATATTCTAAGGATTCAGCTGGAACGTCAGGAAATACAGTATCTGCCATCTCTTCGGGAGTACGCCCTGTTTTACGGGATCAATAAAAAATTACTGGATGAAATCGGAAAAGAAATTTTTATAATGCATCCCGGCCCTATCAACCGCGGAGTTGAAGTAACGAGCGATGTGGCGGATTCAAAATATTCAATTATTCTGAATCAGGTAGAAAACGGGGTAGCGATCCGTATGGCAGTTTTGTACCTGCTCAGTGGCAGAAAGAATGATTGAGTATTGCAAAGAAGTAAACGCACAATTGACAACGGTTGATTAATGGTATTACTTAAGGAGTAAGAATTATACTTCATAAGGAAAAAAGGCATCCTGGATATGATAAATGTTTGGAAGGTCATTCTTGAACGTTATGGAGATAACATCAAATCGCACATCCATATCCAGGTTATTTCTTTCTAAATATTCGTCTGCTGCACGGGCAAGGTTTTTTTGTTTTTCTATTCCAACAGCCTCTTCAGGAAAACCAAACTGATCACCTGTGCGTGTCTTTACTTCAACAATTACCAGCGTGTTAGGTTGTTTCGCTATTATATCCACTTCAGTATGAGAAAAGCGCCAATTGATCTCCAGAATCACATAACCTTTTTTTTCAAGAAATTCTAAAGCGAGAATTTCTCCTTTTACACCCAATTCATTATGTTTACTCATCAATTTGAAGAATGATCTCAACTAAAATTAAGTAAATTATGATGGATAACCTGATTGCGGGCTTTACGAAGCAAATGGCTGAAGCAATTGAAATTGGACGTAAAATAGAGTTAACGCCACGGCATAAAGATATACGGAATATAGTGATAGCAGGCCTGGGCGGATCAGGCATTGGCGGTAACCTGGTAGCAGGTTTAATTGCAGGGAAAATGAAATTACCCCTTGTGGTTTGTAAGGATTATTTTTTGCCGGAATTTGCGAATGAGCATACTCTGTTAATTGCCTCTTCTTATTCAGGTAACACCGAAGAAACGCTGCATGCGCTTGAGGAAGGTATTAACCGGGGCTGTAAAATAGTTTGTATATCATCAGGAGGTTCTTTGATCAGCATAGCAAAGAAGGCGGGATTAGATTATGTAATTATACCAGGAGGAAAGCCGCCGCGTGCTTGTTTAACATATTCATTTATTCAGCAGCTTTTTATCTTTTACTACTATGGATTGATTGATGATGGATTTGTAGTCGGTATCCAGGAGGCAATTATTCATTTGGATAAGGAAGAAAAGCATATTCAGAAACTTGCAAAACAGATTGCAAAAAAGCTGAACAAAAAAATTCCGATCATATACAGCGCAGCTAATATGGAGGCTGTTGCGATGCGCTGGAGGCAGCAGCTTAATGAAAACTCTAAAGTGCTTTGCTGGCACCATGTAATCCCTGAAATGAATCACAACGAATTAGTTGGCTGGAGAACACCGGGAAAGTTTGCAGTACTCTTATTAAGGAATGATATCGATTATACCAGAACTCAGCACCGGATGAATATTGTTAAAAATATTATCTCGCAATACACCCGGCACATTATCGAAATCTATTCCAAGGGCGATAGCTTCATTGAAAAATCCCTCTACCTTATCCACTTAGGGGATTGGGTTTCCTGGTATCTTTCAAGTTTAAGAAAAGTAGACGCTTCAGAGGTGAATGTTATTGATTATCTGAAAATGGAGCTGGCAAATTAATTGTCCGGAACATAGTCTTAATAATTACCTGAATCCGCTGAGCTAATCATTTATTAGTTCGGAAACGGATTTATTTTATTAGTGTTACAATGCTATATCAGCATGCAAAACGATTTACAGACAACAATATCAATCCAGTATCCGAATACATATCGTACAATACACTTACAGGATCTGGGTGTAATTGATTATAAGTCCGCATGGGATTACCAGGAGAAATTATTCAATGGAATTATTGAGAAAAAGATTGCCTTGCGTAATTCACCTGATCCGGAATACATACCAGTTCACCATTTGATTTTTTGTGAGCACTTTCCTGTTTATACTCTTGGAAAAAGTGGTTCTATCAAAAATTTATTGGTAAACCAGGATTTACTGAATGAAAAGAAAATTTCTTTTTTCAAAATTAACCGGGGAGGGGATATCACCTTTCATGGCCCCGGACAGATTGTGGGATACCCTATTCTTGATCTTGATTATTTCTTTACCGACATCGGCAAATACCTTCGAATAATCGAGGAAGCCATTATACTTACCCTTTGGGAATATGGTATTGCGGCAGGAAGATCCAGTGGTGAAACAGGGGTTTGGCTTGATGCTGCATCACCATCAAAGGCACGTAAAATTTGCGCTATTGGAGTTCGCTGCAGCCGATGGGTTACAATGCATGGATTTGCTTTTAATGTAAATACAGATCTTGATTATTTTAATCTTATTATTCCTTGCGGTATTAGTAATAAGGGAGTTACATCTATGAGAAAGGAGTTAGGAAGGGAAATAAATATGGATGAGGTAAAGGATAAATTGAAACCCCATTTTTTTAATCTGTTTAACGCAGATTTAGTTTTGGTTAATTCATAAAAATTGTTCACCGGCAACCTTCACCGGATGATGCATTAAACCCCTACCGCGAATATTCAGGTGCATCAATTATTTTTGCAATTATTTTATCGCATTAGATGAAAGCCCTGAAAAAAATAATTTTAGGCATTGCAATATTGATCGCTGTAATTTTTATAATCACGGCTGTCACAGGTAATACTTATATATATAAAGCACTTATTTATACATATGCTGACATTGATGACTATAAATTATTTTACAACCGGACCGTTGAAAATGGACCTCCTCAGCCATGGCCTGTTTCCAGCACCTACAATAAAATAAAGCCCGATCCGGGGTTGCAGCGCCAACTGGATTCAACCAGAGCTGTGGCATTCCTTGTACTAAAAAATGATTCATTACAGTTTGAAGAATATTCGGATGGCTATGGACCCGATACTTTTTCCAATTCATTTTCCATGGCTAAGTCTATCATTAGTATTTTAATTGGAATAGCTAAAGAAGAAGGTAAAATAATCTCTCTCGATGATCCTATCGGCAATTATATTCATGATTTTAAAGATTCCTCTATTGCTGGAATCACCATACGTAATTTATTAATGATGACCAGTGGCAGCAGCTGGGATGAAAATTATTCGGGGCTATTTTCACAAACCACAAAGGGGTATTATGGTACTGATTTGTATGGGCAGATGGTTACCTTAAAACCCCATGAAAAACCTGGTAAAATTTTTTCGTACAGAAGCGGGGATACAGAACTCCTTTCCCTTGTGCTTAAAAATGCCACTGGAAAGACAGTAAGCGAATATGCTTCTGAAAAGTTATGGAAACCATTGGGTGCGGAACATCCTGCTTTATGGTCGCTGGATCATAAAGACGGATGTGAAAAAGCCTATTGCTGCTTTAACAGTAATGCACGCGATTTTGCCAGGATAGGGGATTTATATTTGCACAAAGGAAACTGGAAAGGGAAACAAATTGTGTCCCAGGATTATGTGGTGCAGTCTCTTTCGCCCGTTGGCTTAAAAGATGACGAAGGAAAAACAACCGATTATTATGGTTACCAATGGTGGATTATGCCGGAGCGTCCTGGTGTATTTTATTGCCGGGGCTTGAATGGTCAATACATAATAGTAGTTCCGGATAAACACCTGGTTATTGTGAGGCTGGGTCATTTGAGGGCACCACCGGAAGGCTCCTGTTTCAAAGATGTACGTTTGATGATAGACTGGGCGTCCCAAAATTTTTAAAGAACAGATGAAGAAAGATATTCCGTTTGAAAGGGTGGAAGATGTTGCCATGGCAGTAGTTCCTGAAACTTCTGAAGTGGGAGTAGAAGAATGGATTGTATACCTGGTAAATCTAAAAAAAAGTCCCATTGATGGTGTCCTTATCAGCTCCAAAGGATACGGCAATATTGACGGAAAAAATGTTAAAACCAGCACGCTCAGGCAATTCTTTGAAAAAATAGCCGCGGAGGATTATGTAAAAGTGGAATGGATTGATGAGCGGTTATTTGGTATCAATAATGAGTTTTGGGTGAGCTTTTGGTATCAGGGAATCCTCTTTGACAAGCGTTACGTTTTTGTAACAGAAAGTATTATTAAAAACAATTTCACGGAAATTCCGCTCATAGGAAAAAGAGGAGTAATGATTAAATAGTTATGGTTTTAATCCTCTGTTATCCTTTCTTGTATCAAAGATGGGCAGAAATTTTCTTACTTATTCTCTTCTTTAAATTACCAACAGATTGCAAAAGAATACCGGTATAGATAATTCCCTGGTTGATCCAGTCGAAGAAGGCCTATATGAGCACTATCGCATTGTTGCTGATAAAGGCCAATCCCCTTTGCGCATAGATAAATTTTTATTTAATCGTATCGAATCGGTATCAAGAAATAAAATTCAGAAGGCTGCTGAAGACGAAATGGTTTTTGTGAATGACATTGCAGTTAAATCTAATTACAAGATAAAACCGGGCGATGTAATCAGGGTAATGTTGCCTGAACCTAAGATGGAGCATGATGTAGAGCCTGAAAATATTGCGCTCAACATTATATATGAAGATGATGATATAGTTGTGGTGAACAAACCACCTGGATTAGTAGTACATCCCGGAGTAGGGAATTATACCGGGACTCTGGTAAATGGTCTGGTCTATCATTTTCAGAACTTACCGGCTCAGAAAAAAAATGAATTCAGGCCGGGCCTCGTGCACCGCATAGATAAAAATACCAGCGGTTTATTGGTGGTTGCAAAAAATGAACATGCAATGAATTTTTTGGGCAGGCAATTTTCTGACCATAGCATACAGCGAACCTACCAGGCTATCGTATGGGGAACTTTCAAACAGTTGCAGGGAACAGTCACCGGCAATATCGGGCGATCACTGAAAAACAGAAAAATGATGGATGTATTTCCGGATGGTGATTATGGAAAGGAAGCTGTGACACATTACACGGAATTACAAAACCTTAGCTATGTATCCCTGATTGAATGCAGGCTGGAAACGGGTCGTACCCATCAGATAAGGGCGCATATGAAGTTTATCAGCCATCCTGTTTTTAATGATGAAACTTACGGCGGTGATAAAATTGTGAAAGGAACCGTGTATTCAAAATACAAACAATTTGTAGAAAGTTGTTTTCAGGTTATTCCAAGGCATGCACTGCATGCGAAATCTTTAGGATTCATTCATCCTTCTTCCAGGCAATTTGTCTTTTTTGATTCAGATTTACCGGCAGATTTTTCCACGGTGTTGAAAAAATGGCAAACTTATATGAAAGCGAAAATGTGAAACATCTATTGTGGAGATTCTGAAATTTTTTATCCTAAGCAATTACAGTAAACCAAACACTCTCACGATGTTAGAAAGCTGGTTGAAAATAAACAAGGGTCGTTTCACATGTGAAACGACCCTTGTTTTGTTGTAAAAATTAATTCTTTATTGTTTTCTGCTTATTAAAATCTTACGTGATATTACAAATTCATTTTGTTTAACAGCTATAATGTATAAACCTTCAGGAATTTGATTTACCGGTATATTAATAAAAGGATTTTCTTCAGAAATTAATAGCTGCTTATCCAATAAAATGCGTCCATTCACATCATGAATGATTACTTCTGCCTTCCCTTCCTCTGAATTAAAATTGCTGATTTGAATATAATCAGACGCCGGATTAGGACCAATAAGTATTTTAGAAGATAGTATATTATACACTGCAGAATTAATTCTTGGCGGAGGAGGATTAGTATTTATGTCGATTTTAAACACAGCCAAATCATCTTTGCCTCTGGCAAAGGTCTGCCACGCATTTGAAGAAACGGGAAGAGGTCCAACACTATTTACGTCCAAATAAATCATACCGAAACTATCTATTTCAATATCATAGGAATTATCATCTACACTATCTCCCAGGTAAGATGACCACATACGATATCCCGAAGAATCAAATTTTACAATCATAACATCCTGTCCACCGCCGATTGTGTCTTGCAAGGCATCCGTTGTTGCAATGTTATTTTCACTCTTTGTTCCACCGCTCAGATACAAATTAGCCTGCGAATCGATCGTTAAACCGAAAAATAAATCAATGCTGATTCCGCCAAAATAGGTTCCCCATAGGCGTCTTCCATCGGGTGTAAATTTTGCAAGAAACCCATCTTGCGAGCCCCCAAGATTCTGTTGATAGCTTCCGGATGTCGAAATAACATTTGGCTCCGTACTGTTTGTCCACCCGGTAAAATAAATATTCCCGAGTCCATCGCACTTCACTCCTCTTCCATGTTCGCCACCTGTACCTCCATAATAAGTGGACCAAAAATATTTTCCTGAAGTATCGAATTTCGCAAGAAAGGCATCATTAAGGCCACCAAATTTTGTTTGTAAACCATTCGATATAAAATTTTTCTTACTCTTAGCTGTACCCACAAAATAGACATTTCCAAAAGGATCAAGACATAGAGCATGCGCCCGATCCTGGCCGATGCCACTGAAATATGTACACCAAATCTTTGTACCATTCTTATCATATTTAGCAAGAAAAGCATCTCCGGAACCGGCATAACCAGGCTGATAAGCTCCTTCTGTAGCTACATTATTGTCGCTTGTCACAAAACCGCAGAGATAAATATTCATGTTTGCATCACATATTAAGCTTCTCCCGTTTTCAGGTTGAGCATCGTTAATGCCGCCAAGCAATGTATCCCAAATCAGCATCCCTGAGCTTGAAAATTTCGCAATTACTACATCGCTTGTTCCCTGCAGGGCTAAAAATGTATTTGGAATAGATGTCGGAATATTCTGACTCTTAGCAAATCCGGTTATCAATATATTATCTTCTGCATTGCAACAGACACCATATGCTACATCCTGGCCATTGCCTCCAAAATAAGTTGCCCATTCTATTTGAGTACCATCTAAACTGAACTTTGCTAACAGCATATCCCTATTACCACCATAAGTTTGCATGAACGCACCATTGGTTGCTACATAAGAACTGCTCTGCGTTGAGCCGGTAAGAATTACTTTGTTTTCATTGCTTAATGCTATCTCGCTTTCAGTATCCCAATTTTCAGAGCTTTTTCCACCAAAAAAACTTCCCCAAACGATTACCGGATCAATGATGAGTGTTTTAGTGTTGCTGTGCGGGGCATTAAATGAAAGAGTATGATTTTTTAACCGGAAAGAAACAGCTGCAGGCGAAGGGTCTTCGAGCCAATAACCGTTTAATCCGGTTTCTTTAATGAATCTATTTGAAGTATAAATATCTAAATTGAATGGATTCTCTAACTTAATAGCACTTAAACCTGAATAACTCATCATTATCCGTCGGGCATCTCCACCAGGATGCACAATGAATGAATATTCCGGATAAGATCCATTTTCTGACGAATGAATTTCAAAAACCAAATCGATATGTGGATAGATATTTTTATAAGTGATGCGATTAAATGAAGGGACATTGGTAATAATATTCCCCGATGTATAATAATTGAGAACGGTTCCGGTACCATTATCGGGCCTAATTTCCGGATGCATGTCTGCTCCTTTTAGTGATACATCTATGCGGCACGATGAAACCCGCGATATTTGTGCATCCTTCCATTCCTGATATTCATCGGGATCGGTGAATCCGCTTTCAGGAAAAGCGTTTATATTAACTGTTTCATGAAGCAACTCATAACTAAACCCGGAAGGAGTGAGCGCAAGATGGAAATCACCATTAGTATAAATAAATGAAACCTTGTGATTTACATTCCCATCCTGATCAATAACCTGTCCTTTGTTTTGTACAAAACCATCCGTGTGAAACCGCAATTTATCTTGCGACTCTGAACGTGCGTGCAGTTGCCATAAAGGAATAATTATGCAGATAATTAAAATAGTTTTCATAGCTGTAACAGGGTTTTAAATAAGTGTTAAAATTTTCATTTTGAAAAGTGCTTCTAAAAATGGTTAATAGAAAATATGTTAGTGAAGTAGAAATTAAATCATCTTGGTGAATAATCATCAAATAATCTCTATAAATCGGACATTTTATAGTGCGAACAGGAAAAAATAACCGACCAAGATAAGAGGCATTATAAAGTAAGCAGTATAAGCTCTGAGAGCAGGTTATAAAAAAATCTCTATTAAAATTTAACTTTAAATGTTTCAATTATTATGTATTTATTTTATTGAAGCTATAAGCCTTCCAATAAAATAACCGCAAGACTTTTTTGACCTCTTGCGGTTTATTATTACGCATACTAACTGTTTATATTTATTGCTGATGACTGATCATTACTTTAACTGAATAAGTAATTTGATCATGTTTAAAAATGACAACATAAAAACCATTTTTAAGTTCATTCACATTCAACTTAATTTCTGGATTTTCCTGCTGCACATTTATTTGCTTACTTATTACTACATGGCCGGATAGATCAACCACCTTTATTTCTGCATTACCTGATACTGACTCAATATTTTTGATGGTAATATATTCCGAAGCAGGATTGGGAGAAATGCCGATTGTTGTTGAAATATTATTTTTTAAGATTTCGTTTTCCCGGTTTATAGGGGCGGTTCCCGGGTTCACATCAATCTGAAAAACGGTTAAATCATCCGCACCGCTCACGGTGGATTGACCTGTTGTAACCGGCAGAGGTCCCCAGGTATCTATAACGAGATAAAGCATTCCGGAGCTGTCTCTCTCAATGTCATAGCTCGCATCATTTGCATTTCCACCGAAGTACGATGTCCATATCCTGTTTCCATTCCCGTCAAATTTAGCGAACATGGCATCCTGAGGACTTGCGATTGTCTTCTGGTATGCATCTCCATAAGAAATATCTGAGCTGCTGGTGGTTCCGCATAAATATAGATTTGCTTCATCGTCGATTGTCAGGCCGTAGAATAAATCCTGGCCCGATCCACCGAAATAGGTACCCCAAAGCCTGTCTCCCTCCGGATTGAATTTGGCAATAAAGCCATCGGTGCCATAATTTCTGCTTTGGAAACAATTTAAAGAGGCAATATTTTCACTGCTGTTTGTCCATCCTGTGAAGTATACATTGCCTGATAAATCACATTTTATACCCCTGCCGTGCTCACCTAGTGAACCACCGTAGTAAGAAGACCAAAAATAATTTCCATTGATATCAAACTTAGCAAAAAAGGCATCTACATTACCGCCTTTAGCAGTTTGAAAACCACCGGAGATCCAGCGACTTTTATTGCTGCTTTGCGCCGTACCTCCAAAATAAAGATTGCCTGAATTATCAAGACACAATACATGACCCCTGTCCTGGCTGGTACCGCCTAAATAAGTGCACCAGATTTTCTCACCGTCCTTTGAATATTTCGCGAGTATTGCATCACCTTCTCCTGCATAAACGGTTTGATGTGCATTGGTTGTTGCCACTCCGGTGCTGCTGGTAACATATCCGCAGAAATATACATTGTCTGCATCATCACAAATAAGGCTTCTCCCATTTTCAGGGTCCGTATCATCCGATCCTCCAAGCAATGTACTCCAAATCAATATTCCGCCGGAATTAAATTTCGCTAAAAGAACATCGCTCCGACCCTGCAGCTTTAGAAACACATTGGGAACCGGCGTCATTACATTGGAGCTTTTTACGAAGCCGGTTATTAAAATATTGTCATGTCGATCACAACATACACCATAAGCAATGTCCTGGTTGCTGCCGCCGAAGTAAGTAGCCCATTGTAATGTATGAGAGCCATCGGAGCTGAATTTGGCAAGAAGCATATCCCGGCTACCTCCAAATGTTTGCATTTGGGCACCTATAGTTGAAATATTCGTTGTGCTTTGAGTGGATCCCGCAAGGAGTATATTACTTTCATTATCGAGCGTTATTTCACTTTCCGTATCCCAGTTTTCAGAACTTTTCCCTCCAAAGTATGTTCCCCAAAGTACAGCCGGATCGATAACAAGTGTTTTACTTTTAGATTCAGGAACATTAAACGAGAGGGTATTTTCTTTTAATTGAAAGTAAACATTTGCTTCTGCATCATCTTCCAACCAATATCCGCGCAAGCCACTTTCTTTTACATATCCATTAACCGCATTAATAGATAAAGTACGGTAGTCATCCAAATGAAGATTTCCGCAACAAGCGTAATTCATTTCTATTTTTTTAGCATTACCACCAGGATGAACAATAAATGAATATTCAGGATAATCACCATTTTCAGATTGCTGATTTTGAAAAACAAGGTCAATATGCGGATATATATTTTTGTAAACTATCCGATTGAACGACTGCACGTTGGTAACCGCGTTTCCATTGGTATAATAGTTCAGGCTCACTCCCGTATTTTCATCCATGCAGATTGGCGCCTCAGAATTGGAACCCTTTAGTGTTACATCTATTCTGTTTACGGATGTCTGTGTCGGTTGATTATCCCGCCATTCCTTTAATTCATCATTGTCAGTAAACCCGCTTTCTGGAAAACCCTCTGCAGAGGACTTTTGCTGAATAACCTCATAGCTAAATCCTCCGGGTTTCAGTGTTAAATGAAAGTCATCCCGGGCATAAAGAAATTTTACGGTGTTATTTACTTTTCCATTCTGATCATAAACCTGCCCTTTATTTTGAACAAATCCGGAAACGTGCAGATGATAAGAACTCTTGTGTGTTTGCTGCGCCTGTAATTGCCAGAAAGGAAATAGGAACAAGGCAAATAATAACTTTTTCATAAATAGGTTGATATATAGTTTTGTAATATATAATCGGGTTCAAACCTACTTCTGTCTGTACCTAATGTCTGACATAACTCTATAAATCGGTTATGCAACACGATAAATGGTGGGGAGAAGGCCGATTAATCAAGCAGATCAAACACTAACAGAACAATTGTTTGCATTCTTAAAAGAAAAGCCCACGTAAAGAACAACAGAGAACTGAAATTATTGATTGTTGAAAACTTAATTAAAAGATATGCTTAAGGAGTGAATGGTTTTCAGGCATATTCCGATAACTCTAACCAGCGGTTGGATTTCTTATCTAAGGAATCAATAAGATTATTTATTTCAGATGAATATTTTTGCAGCTGTTCGTAGGGTAGAGCCGTTTCTAAAAAGCCGGTCAATTCTTTTTTACGTTTTTCCAAAGCGGCAATATCCAGCTCCAGTTGCTCTATTTCACGCTGCTCTTTATAACTGAGCTTTATTTTTACATGAAGCTTTCCTGGTGATATTGTTGAGTCTATTTTTTTTATCTCTTCCGATGCTGCATCTGATTGTTCGTCCAATGCTTTCCATTCAAGGTATTCAGAGTAGTTACCCGGAAAATCAATAACCAACCCCTTTCCTTCAAAGACTAAAAGGTGATCTGTGATTTTTTTCATGAAATGCCGGTCGTGTGAAACGATCAGCAGGCAACCGGGAAAATCATCTAAAAAATCTTCCAGCACATTCTGAGTGATGATATCCAGGTCATTTGTCGGTTCATCGAGGATCAGGAAATTCGGATTTTTCATAAGGATGGTGAGCAGATACAATCTTCTTTTTTCGCCGCCGCTAAGCTTTGAGACATACACGTATTGCTGATCGGGATTAAAAAGGAACCTTTCGAGCAGCTGTGAAGCAGTTAAGGTTTTTCCCTTGTTGAGGGTAATGTAATCTGCTACTTCACGCACTACTTCGATCACGCGCTTCTGTTCATCAATTACCATCCCTTTCTGAGAGAAGTATCCGAACAACACGGTTTCACCAACCACTATTTTTCCTGAATCGGGCTTTTCAAGTAGAAGGCATAAATTGAGAAAGGTGGTTTTGCCAACACCATTCTTTCCGATCACACCGATCCGTTCACCTGTCTTAAACTTATAGCTGAAGTCTGAAAGAATTCTTAGATCATCAAATCCTTTGTGCACATGATGAAATTCTAAAACCTTTCCGCCGAGGCGCGTGATCTTGATTTCAGCCTTCATCTCGCTTTCATCTATTTTCTTCGATGCCCGCTCTTTCAACTCATAGAAAGAATCTATACGTGATTTGGATTTTGTAGTTCTCGCCTTTGGCTGTTTCCGCATCCACTCCAGTTCCTTACGTAATGTATTTCTGGCCTTATCAATATTCTGTGATTCATTTTCTTTTCGCTCGGCCTTTTTCTCTACGTAGTACTGGTAGCTGCCCTCATAGTAATATATTTTTCCATCGTCGAGCTCAATAATTTCTTTGCATACATTATCCAGGAAATCACGGTCATGAGTTACCATCAGTAATGTATTGCAGTTCTTATCGAGAAAATGTTCCAGCCACTCGATCATAGTTAGATCAAGGTGATTTGTCGGTTCATCAAGGATTAAAAATTCAGGTTCATGAAGCAAAAGCCGGGCAAGCGCGACTCTTTTCCGTTGCCCGCCACTAAGTGTTTTCACCAGTGATGAATAGGCATGGATATCCAGGCGTGATAAAATTTCTTTTGCTTTTGCCTCAAAGTTCCATGCATCATGCTCGTCCATCAATTCGAGCGCATGCTGCATTTCCGGACCCTGGCTATTATTATCCAGGCAGAACTCATAAAGCTTTACTGCATTTATAACGGGGTGATCGGTATCGAAAATATTTTCAAGCACGGTTTGATCTTCACGAAGGGCAGGTTCCTGTTCTAAAAATCCCAGGCGTAAATTTTTACGGAGTAGCACAGACCCAGTTTCCGGCTTTTCTTCTCCGGTAAGTATCCGCAGCAAGGATGTTTTTCCCAGGCCATTTTTAGCAATCAACCCTATTTTCTGCCCTTTGTTGATGCTGATGGTTAATCCGCTGAATAATTTTTTATCGGCAAAGGAGCGCGAAATATTTTCTGCAAAGAGGTAATTCATTCAATTTAAATGTGGCGCAAAATTAACTGATATGCATTTGTTTAATGGTACGTATGCGCGACCAAGCTGAATTATAATAGTATAAAAACTTCCTTTATTTTATATCTTTCATTTAATACTCGCAGAATTAATCTCTTCAACGAAACCTATTCAATGAAAACATTTTTAGTACAGTTGTTTTTACTTTTATCAGTGGATGCCTTATATGTCACTTTTATTCCATTGATCAGATTGGAGGATTCTAAAAAGTGGGTTTAGAATCAATTATTATTGATGCACGACATGACGATAAAATTTTTATACTTCGCCACGGAGTTATTGGCGAAAAAAAAATCAACCAGTTATTCCCGGTGTTTCCATTCACAATATTTCTGGTACAAAGAATGTAACAATCATCCCTGGGACAAGATACCGGCATTATGCGCCTCAAATTCCAGTATACTTCACAGATGAACTTCAACTTCTTTCTGCAGATGCAATATTGCTTCATACAATAGAACAATCAGAAGAATTTTGACAGGAGCACCGAAATAAAATGTTTTCAGATAATATATATCTTGTTAATCTCCCTTCAATAAATAATTTACCGGCTGTTGCGGAGCATTTATATTAAAGCTCAGCTTCTATAGATCTGCTGCAGTTGCCAAAAGCATATATGCTGAAAACTGACTGGCGAATTTCTTCACTAGGCAAAGCAATAGCAAACAGGCTCGAAAAAATAGTTCACAAGTGAGAATTGAAAAAGTTAATTTGAAGCTAAGACAGCTTGCAATTTTAAATTTATGAGCAGGAACTTTTTCATTGTTCAGTTGTTTAAATTTTTCATTGTTCAGTTGTTTAAATTAAAGATTCGCCTTTTCCTAAAGAAGTTTTTGTTATCTCCCTCTGATAAATTATTGCTGTTCGCCGGGTAAATGAAGGGGTAGCATATTTGAGTAACCAAATCATAACGCTTAACCTTACTTGCAGTAACCATTTTATTTATGTAAATTACATCCTGTTGAAAAATATTTAAGCAGCTACGAATACAAAGCAACAGGAATTCTATCTCATTTTTTATTGTAGAGACTATTCTTCTCTTGTTGTTGTTGTCGGTTCAGAATCTAAAAATTTCAATCCGGCAAGTTAAAATTATTCATCGTCAATGTTTAGAAATACAGAACCTGATTGATTCACAAGTGTTACAATGATCAGGTGATTTTAATATAAATATATAATCGTTATCAGCAATTCTAATCCTAATTTAAAATAATAAAATCATTCCTAATGAAAAATATACTTACTTCTTTTCTTCTGATAATCAGTATTAACGTGCATGCCCAACTCACACCTGTCTGGACAAATTCGCAGGTGGGCAGCGGCGATAATTCTGATCGCTATGATGCCATTGTGCAAGATGGCACCGGAAATATTTACCTCGGTGGTTATACCTTCAATAGTGGTCAGGATAAAGACTATCTTCTCGTAAAAATGAATTCAAGCGGCGACACGCTTTGGACTCGCCAATATAATGGCGCAGGAAATGGTTATGATAAAATTATCTACATGGGCATTGATGGATCTAACAATGTTTATGTCACCGGCGAATCCTATGGCGGCACTATCAACAAAACTGATATTCTCACACAGAAGTATGATGCAAGTGGTAGTTTGCTATGGTCAAGAGCATACAATTCTTCGTTTAACCAGGACGATGCCCCGCTGGGGATTTCAGTGGATAACAGCGGCAATGTTTTCATCAACGGATCAAGCGACGGGGATTCTACTTATAACCAAAATGACGACATCCTCACTCTGAAATATAATACCCAAGGTGCTCTGCAATGGGCTATCCGTTATAATGGAACCGGCAACGGAACAGATCGGGGCAATGGCGTGGTAAGTGATAATACCGGCGGATGTATTATTACCGGAAGAACAGCTTCTTCGGTAGATGATGATGTGATTACTATCAAATACAGCACAACAGGCACACAGACATGGAAGACTGTTTATAACCGGGGCTCCGGGAATGATCGCGGTGCATCTATTACCAGTGATGCATCGGGAAATCTTTACGTTACCGGGCGCACTAAGAACTCAAATAATTATGATGTGCTGGTTATAAAATATAATTCTTCCGGCGTATCCCAATGGACAAAATTTTATGACGGCGGCGATGATGATTATGGTAATAAGATTCGGGTGAATAGTGCAGGCGAAGTTTTTGTTGCCGGACAATCTGATGTGAATTCATCCTCAAACATTAATTATGATATACTAACTGTCAAATATAATTCATCAGGCGGCCAGCAATGGGCAAAGACTTTTGGAAATGCTGTGCTTAACAATGAAGATGCAAGTGACCTAATTGCTGATGGTTCAGGAAACGTGTTTGTAACAGGAAAAAGCGATGTAAATTCATTAGCATCTGTTGAAGCAGATAATTTTATAACTGTAAAATATAACTCATCAGGAGATCTTCAATGGTCAGCTTTTTATGCAGGTACTGATGCAGGTAGTGATGATAATGCAGAAGGATTTGTGATGGATGTATCCGGAAACCTGATAGTCGTTGGAGGAACACAAAACCTCACTACTCAAAAGGATGCAACGGCGATTAAATACAACTCAAATGGTTCTTCAGTATGGATAAAAAATTATAATGGCAAGGGCGATTTCACCGATAAAGTGCAGGCGATGGTCATTGATTCTAAAAAAAATATTTATGTCACTGGTTATGTTTTCACCGCCGGACAAAGCAAGGATCTTTTTGTCTCTAAAATTAATTCAGCAGGAATCACACAGTGGAAGATCACTTATGATTTTAGTCAGGATGATGACCAGGGAAGGGCCATCACAGTGGACAACTTAGGAAATGTATTTGTATGCGGCAGCAGCAATGGGGACGGCACCAGCGATGATTACATAACCATGAAGCTGGACACTCTTGGAAATATTCTGTGGACTGCACGTTACAATAATGTTGGAGAAGCAGATGTGGCAACATCCATTGGAGTAAATCTATCAAACGGCAACGTGTATGTTACCGGCTATAGCGATAAAAACGTTTCTTCCTTTGTTACCGATTATGATATAGCTACTATCAAGTATAGTTCTGCAGGATCACAGTCAGCTGTAAAGAGATACAACGGCACAGGTGATGGCATAGATAAAGGAATTAAGATTATTGTGAACGAAGGCAATATATATGTAACCGGGCAAAGCTCGAATGGAACTGATTATGAAGTTGTAACAATAAAGTATGATGGTTCTCTAGCACAACAATGGCTTACTAAATATAACGGTGCTAACGGCAAAGATGATGTTCCAAATGATATGTTTTATGATGGCAGCAGTTCTTTGTATGTAACGGGAAACACCGGCACTTCCACTCATGGTGATGATTATCTTACAATAAAATACAACACAAATGGGGCACAACAATGGGCATCTACTTATAACGGCAACGGCAATTTCACTGATCATTCTAATGCAATAATTGCAACTACTTCCGGAGTTTATGTGACAGGGAGAAGTGCACCTTCAAGTGCCGGTGATACTGCTGACCTTGTTACAATAAAATATGATCTTTCCAGCGGGGCACAGAAGTGGTTGAACCGGTATAATGGTTCTGCATCTCTTGTAGATCGCGGCAATGTGATTGCTGCTGATAAATTCAATAATATTTATGCTTCAGGAGAAAGCGCCGACTTAGAAACAGGTAGTGACTTTATCACAATTGTATATGATGTTGCAGGAAACGCTAAATGGACTGCCCGGTACAGTGGTTCTGCCAATTTCAATGATGCATCAAAATCTATCGCAGTTGATGGTTCAGGTTACGTCTATGCTGCAGGCTATGCGACCGGAAGGGGCACTAATGGATTTGATGCACTTACTTTGAAATATTGTCCCATTCCCGCTGCCAATGCCGGCCCAGACGTGGCAATCTGCAGTGGTAAGAGCACTACTCTAAATGCTACAGGCGGATCGATCTATTCATGGTCTCCTACAACAGGATTAAATAATGCGAATATTGCAAACCCTAATGCGAATCCAAAATCTACCACATCTTATGTAGTAACGGTAGACAATGGACTTGGATGCGGAACCGCAAAAGATACCGTAGTGGTCACTGTCAATCCTCTGCCCACTGCCACCATAACTGCAAGCGGATCACTTTCTATTTGTGCAGGTGACAACGTGACTTTAACAGCCAATTCAGGAGCCGGCCTTACTTATCAATGGAAAAATGGCTCCACTAAAATTTCAGGTGCTACTAACATCAGTTACACCGCTAAAACTGCGGGTACTTATAAAGTAACGGTGACAAATTCAAACGGTTGTAGCGCAACTTCTTCAGGAAAAAAAGTGCAAATTGTTTGCAAGGGAGAGAATCTTTCATCGCAAGATGAGCTTTTTAATATCACTGCATCACCAAATCCATCTTCCAATTATTTCACGGTTAAGTTCACTAACAATGGAAATACATCGGTTACACTTGATGTATTCAACCTTATAGGTCAAAATATTTTTCACCTTTCGGGAGTGAGTGAAACTGAATTAAATGTTGGTAAAGACTGGAAAGCAGGAATATATCTGGTTAAAATAAACAATGGTACTGAAGAGCGGGAATTGAGATTAATAAAGTCAGAATAATTTTTCAACAAGTAAAATATCCGGCAGTGAAAACAATTTTATTGATTGCAGTTTTAACGATTGTATCATTTAAATTGTTTGCTCAACCCTCTCTTGCATGGGTATCGCAATACAACGGACAGGGTGATTATTCTGATCGCTTTACTTGCATCGTTTCTGATGCAGCAGGAAATATTTACACCGGTGGAAGTACGGTGAATATCAACACCGATCGTGATTACCTCATTCAGAAGATGGACGCAGCAGGAAATGTGATCTGGCGAATGAGTTATAATGCTTTCGGAAATGGAGCTGATGAAGTTCAGGCAATTACGGTAGATGCTTCGCAGAATGTTTATGTTACCGGCTTCGGAAAAACCATTGATGCTGGAAACGATTGTCTCACGATGAAGCTCGATGCAAACGGCAACACTATCTGGAGTCAGTTTTACAATTATGATGTTGCTAACGGATACGACGAGGCAAATTCAATTGCACTTGATGGAAACGGAAACGTAATTGTTACAGGACAAAGTGATGAAGATGCTACAGCCATTTCTAATGATGATTACGTCACAATAAAATATTCCAGCGATGGAAACCAGCAATGGGATGTGCGTTACAATGGATTAGGAAATGGAATTGACCGCGCGGTAAAAGTATTGGTTGACAATTTAAATAACATCTATATAACAGGCAGGAGCTACAATGGTATAGACGATGATTATGCCACCATCAGTTATGATGAAAATGGAAACCAGCAATGGCTCATGTACGGAGATCGCAGTTATAATGATCGTGCCCAGGCAATGTCGATCGATGCTGAAAATAATATTTATGTAACCGGCTGGAGCAGTAACGGAAGCAATCACGATTACTATACGATAAAATATAATTCGTCCGGTACCCAACTGTGGGCTAAAGTTTTTGATAATGTGGATAATGATGAGGCGACAGCAATTTTCGTTGACGCTTCAGCCAATGTGTATGTAACAGGTCAGAGCGATGGAGATGCAACGGAATTTGTGAATTTAGATTATCGAACCGTAATGTATAATACAAGCGGGCAGCAACAATGGAGTGAATCATACGATGGTGCTGCCGGAAATGATGATATTCCAACATCCATTTCGGTTTCCGAAGGCAAGGTGTATGTAACAGGTTATAGCGATGCTGATAATACTCCCGTAGTTTCAAATGACATTGTTACTATTCAATATTCTTCAACCGGAACGCTGCAATGGGCAACTGTTTTTTCAGGCAGTGGTGGAAATAGAGATGTTGCCAACGCGATGATTACTGATGTGAATGGGAATACTTTTGTTGCCGGGTATTCAGAAAATAATGCGGCGCAGCGGAATGCTATAGTATTGAAATGTAATAATGCCGGATCACAACTTTTTGTAAACACGTTTGATGGTATAGGTGACAATTCTGATAATATTCGTGACTTGAAAATTGATGCGGAGGGAAACTTGTATGCAGTTGGCTATACTGTTCGCCGCGAACACAACCGTGATTTTCTGAGCATAAAACTTACTCCAGAAGGTGACACAGTGTGGACCCGATATCTTAATGGCACTTCTCCTGATAGTGAAGACGAAGCTGACGCATGCGCAATTGACAACAACCACAACATCATTGTTGCAGGATTTACAAAGAACAGCGGAACATCGGGAGATTATACCATAATAAAAATCAATTCATCAACGGGCGACAGCTTGTGGCTTCGCTTTTATGATTCTCCTGCACACGATTATGATAAAGCGTATGACATGAAAACTGATGAATCAGGAAATATTTATGTAACCGGAAGAACTGACAGCGATCCTTCAATTAATTCCAATGATGAAGCAACCACTTTAAAGTATGATGAGGACGGAAATTTGGTCTGGGAAAAAACATATGCGGGCGCAGGCAACGGACCTGATCGCGGAAGTTTTCTGCGCGTTGCTCCCAGTGGAAATGTGTATGTAGTAGGAAGAACATTTAATGGATCTGATCACGATATACTTGTGGTCAAATACAATAATGATGGTGAACAGCAATGGATAAAGACGTATGATGGCGGCGTTGGCAATGAAGAGCCGAAAGGAATGGAGCTTGATGCAGATGAAAATGTATATCTCGTTGGCAACAGTGCTTCCTCAGGAAATGATTCATCTGATATTATTACACTAAAATATTCATCAGCAGGGGATATGCAATGGATACAGAAAATTAACAACAGTGGTGGTGATCTGGCAAGTGACATCGCTCTTGATCCAATTGGAAATGTCACAATCACAGGAACAACAGATGCAGATAATTCTGCGGCAGTAAATCTCGATGCTGTTACAGTTCAATATGATGCAAACGGCAATGAACTATGGATGAAAACTTTCGACGGTAGTAATCACCTCAATGATGTTGCGGATGCAATTGCTTCAGATCAATTTGGAAATATTTATCTGGCATTGCACATGAATAACGGCACCATGTTGGATTTGAATTATGATATTTCTATAATCCGGTATAATGTGAATGGCACTGTTGCGTGGCAAACTTTATGGGGAGGAAGCTCAGATACGCTTGATGCTGCAAATCTGATTTACCTCGTTAATAACGATCTTTATGTCGCAGGCAGCACATGGAAAAAAGATAACCAGCGTGACATAGTCGTGCTGAAATATTCGTCGGTTACCGGAATAGAAAGTACTATCAAACAAATTAAAAGCTTTTCCATATTTCCTAATCTTTCATCGGATTTCATAACCGTCACCTCAGATAATTCCGCTTTAGAAAAAAAAATTCAGCTTGTTGATATGGCAGGAAGAACAATTTTCGAAACATCATTTCATGAAGCACTAATAAAAATTTCTCTTACAAATGAAATTCAACAGGGGATGTACCTCTGTAACATTCTTTCCAATAATAAAATTATTTATTCAGAAAAAATTATTTACCAACGTTAAATAGATAGCCATGCGAATCAAGAAAACAATTGTAACAAAAGACATTCAGTCTTACACGGTCAATGAAAAAATAGTAACCACGCATCACCCTATCAGCGGCGACGTTGCGATTTTTGAAATAGTTACATTGGGTAAACATGAAACCGTACAGGGCGAGGAGAAACGAAATGTAGCCATCTTTGAAGGTGACTTTATTATGGCGGCTTTTGCTGATCGCTATGCAACCTCACAGTTTGAAGGCTATGTGCCTGCAGAGCCCCTGCCGCTTTATGACATTCTTGCTGCCGGCGGCGCGGTAGGCGTTGTGAAATCAAAAAATTATGCGTTAAAAGACATTGAGCCAACCAAGGTGCGAATTGTCGGATATGTATGCGATGAAAAAGGGAAGGTGATAAACAGTCGGTGGTATAAAAAACAGCGTGTATCATTCTCTGCCGAGATTCCGAACAATGCAAAAGTGATTCTCTCCATCGGCTCCACTATGGACAGTGGTAAAACAACCACTGCCGGTTGCATAGCTCGTGGACTAAAACGAACAGGCAAGCGCGTAGCGTTCATGAAATTTACAGGCACTGTTCATACCAAAGATCGTGATTTCGTTTATGATGCCGGAGCAGACGTAGTAACTGATTTTTCTGACATGGGATTTCCTTCAACCTATATGGCAGATAAAGAAGAGTTGCTCGATCTATATGAGTCATTGCTTGCAAAGCTTTATTCAGAAAAACCAGATTATATTGTTGTAGAAATTGCAGATGGCTTGCTGCAGCGCGAAACAAATTTTCTATTGAATTCAAAAGAATTTATATCAACAATCAACTCGGTGGTGTTCAGCTGCGGTGACAGCTTAAGCGCGTTCCAGGGAATTGAAGTTTTAAATGAATTGCACATCACGCCCGCATTTCTAAGCGGTCGCTTCACCATGAGTCCGCTGCTGATCCAGGAAGTGCAGGAACACAGCGGAATGCCTGTACTCGACATGTTTCAGATTATGAGCGGTGAGTTTAATGATCTCTTAATTTCACACAGGATGGTGGTAGCTGCCTGAAGCTTAAATAAGATTGATTTGCCTTCCGCAACACTCCTGTGCGAATCATTAAATTTGCAGATGCTAAAATAAATCCGGAAAAAAATTTGTGGCAACTCAGCTAACCGTCTATTCTGGAAAATGATTGTACAGTGAATGATAAATTATGCAAAGTAAGCGCAAACTCATAATTGAATTTTTTCAGCGCAATAAGCTTGTGGTGGTCTTCACCTTCCTTGCGAACATCATCAGTAGTTTGCTTAATGTTCTTATACCTCTCAGCATAGGCAGATTTTATCAATTGGTGCTGCATGATAATTCTGTAAAGGGAAAGCTATTCAATGCACTTCACATTTCACTGCATTCTGTTTCTGACTTTTTTCTCTTCTTTATTCTTATCATCATAGCAAAATCACTCATCACATTCGTAGAAAAATTTTTTACGGGAATGATAGGCGAGCGATTCTCACGAGACTTGCGCGAGCTGCTTTTTAAAACCCAGCTTTCACAATCGGTTGCCATAAATCAAATAAAACCAACAGGAAAATATTTGCTTCGATACAGCGGCGATTTGCTTTTCATTCAGCACTTCATCACTAAGGGAGTCATTCAATTCACCGGGGATGTGATCTTCATGCTCGCTTCCGTCGCTGTGCTCTTCTCCATTAACGCAACGCTCACACTCATAATGCTTGCAGGTATTGCTGTTGCATGTACCACCATCATTCTGCTAAATAAAAAAGTGAGAATGGCAACACTGAACAGGAGAAATCAGCGCTCAACGTTGCTGGGATTTGTAGCCAACAGAATGCAGGCATTCTTAACGATTAAAAGTTTCAATCGCGAAGTTCCGGAAGAAACTCAGTACAATAAAAAGTCAGCGAAGCTTTACGGATTCGGAATCACTTACTGGAAAATTTATTCAGTAATTCAGGCATTGTTGCCGCTATTGATGTTTGGCACACTCACCGTGCTGCTGTATTTTGTGAGCTTGAAGAGGGAAGTAAAACCATACGGAATTAACCGCGGTGATGTGCTTGATTTTGTGCTGCTGTTTCTTTACATGCAAGGGGTGATTAAAAGAATTTTGAAAGCGAATATGGTCTGGAATATGGGAAATGTATCATTCACCAAGCTGCTTCGTATTCTAAATTTAGCTGGTGAACGGAAATCCGGAGATCGTGAAATTGCAGAAATTTCAGGGAGAATTTCTTTTGAAAATGTTTGTTTTCAATATCCAAATGCTGACCAACCAATTTTAAAAAATATATCATTTACAATTGAACCAGCTACTATAACATTTATTAAAGGAAAGCAGAGCTCCGGCAAAAGCACCATAATGAAAATGATTCAGGGTATCTATCAACCTACATCAGGTAAAATATTTCTTGATCAATACGATTACGATTTGATTACGCCAAATACTGTTCGCCGCAACATAGCTATTGTTTCTGATGAAGCGCCGCTGATTGGTAACACGGTATTCAAAGCCGTCTCATACAGCAGGGCTGATGAAAAGAGAGTAAGAGCTTCGCAATGGTTGCAGCGTCTGAATTTTAATGTGGCGGAAACTGAAGCAGAAAACCTGGATTACCATCTTGATGATTTTGGAAAAAACCTTTCTGCCGGTCAACGCAAGCAACTGATATTTGCCCGTGCATTGATGACACGAAAAAAAATTTTGCTGCTCGATGAAGCATTCGATGATCTGGATCCTGAATCAAAAAAGATTATTGTTGAACGCATCAACAAGCAAAAAAGGAAACGAACGATGATCATTGCGGCAAATAATCTTCCTGATGAATTAGAAATTGATCAGGTGATTAACCTCAATGAATTTTGCTTTGAAGATCAAATAGCAATATCATAAAATGGAAATTCAGATACGTTTCGCATATCTCAATTATTTAACCCAGGAGTGGTGATCAAAAACAACAATTTTCGCTATATAGTGTCTGCCAAACGGTGCAGCCAGATCATCCTTCTCTGCATTGTTGTTGCAAGCACATTGTGTTCTTTTTCATCGTGCCAAAAAGAAGCCGGCATTGGCGGTGATGCTTCAATTAAAGGTTCTCTGTTTGTTAAGCATTACAACACCACCTTCACACAGTTCATCAGCGAATACCCCGGTGCAGATGTGTATGTGTATTTGATTTTTGGTAATGACATCAGCTACGACAAGAGAATAAAAACTACGTACGATGGTAAGTTCGAATTCAAATATCTATATAAAGGTGATTACACACTTTATGTTTACTCTCTTGATTCAACACTCACAGTTCCGGGAAGAAGCGTTCCTGTAATTGAAAACATAACCATCACTGACAGAAAACAAACGGTGGATGTGGGCACGATAAATATTTTTCAATAGCGATCATGACTCACTTTTGTCTCTGTTCCCTTGTGCCTTCTTTGCGGCATTTCATATTGCAATTTTTAATTTTAATCGCTCTTCTTCATGCAAATCCTTTGTTCTCTCAAAGTCAAGTGGATATAAAAGCCAGGAAGATAAAATCCATCAGCACGGTTACAATTGATACAAGAAAAGGTGACTCGATCATCAAGAAGAATACCTTACGCTATGATGCCCGTGGCAACGTGATAGAGAGCATTGACTTCGATGCAAATGGAAATATGAAAGATCACGAGCAGTTTCACTTCAACCGTCATAATGATGAAGTACAATACATTCATCTTTCACCGGATAACCTGGTGCTGATGAAAACAGAAACGCAATACGACAAGTGGAACAACTTGGTTGGAAAAATTTCTTATGATGCAACCGGCAACATCACCGAAAAAATTGATTACACTTACAATACCTTGAACGATTTGGTATCTGAAGCTTTGAGCAACAAAGAAGGGAACATTATTCGCAAAACTGTTTATGAATACGACAGCAAAGGCATGCTGATTTCAAAAAAAATCTATAATGAGAAGGGTGGATTAATTTACTCCAGAAATTATTCTATCGAATACTAATGACTGAAAAAATCACGAATAGGTTTTCATACCTTGTAATTGTTTCAGTTTTGTTAATTTTTCTATTACAAAAAGATTTAAGCGGTCAGCAAAAAGATTTTCAGGGTATAGTAGGATTAGGGTTGGAAAAGAAGGCCTCTCCGTCGTTTTCGTTTAACCTCTATAGCCAACAGCTATTCAATCAAAATTTATCAGAGCTTGGCAGCGCATTTATGGAGGCAGGAATAACTTATAAACTCAACCGGAATATTGCTTTCGGTGTAAACTACAGGTTCATTCAGCAGCGCGATCTTAATAATATTTATCACCCACGACAAATGATTTATGGTGATATTTCTTATTCAAAAGGGTTAAAAAAGTTTTCGGCATCTCTTCGTGCAAGAATTCAGAATTCATATTACCCGATCGTGATCAACGAAACCAGGCAAAATTCACTTTTATACAATCGTGATAAGTTAACGATCCGTTACAGGTACAATTATTATTTCTCGCCTTTTATTTATGGAGAGCTATGGTATCCTGTTAATCACCCAACACACGATAAAGTTGACAGGATTCGCGGTGCGCTGGGATTTTACTATATCTTTAATGATCACTTCAAAACTGAGCTTTACTATTCTATAACACATGAGCTAAATCAGTCAAACAAGAAAAGGAATTATGCGATTAGCTTTTCATCATACTTCCGGATTTAAATTTTCATTTGCTGGTCGCTGCTTTAAATAATGAAGATAGCTTTTGCAATGCACAGGATAAAAAAAATGAAAGCGCATCCTTGTGGTTTTGCAGAATTAATTCTAATAACATTCATTCTTCTTTCTTCTTTTTCAAAAAATATGTTTTCTCAATCAACAACTCAACAAGTGAATCATCCGGTTGCAATTGCTGTACACGGTGGAGCAGGAGCACTAAAAAAGCTTAATCTCACTCCTCAGCAAGAGCAGGCTTACAAAGACACCATGGCAGTTGCGCTGCAATCAGGTTATGAAGTGTTGCAGAACGGAGGAACGAGCGTTGATGCCGTGGTGGTTGCAATAAAAGTAATGGAAGATTGCACGTTGTTTAATGCAGGTCGTGGGTCAGTTCTCACACATGAGGGATCCATTGAAATGGATGCTGCGATTATGAATGGAAAAAATCTTAAAGCAGGTGCAGTGACGGGAGTGAAGACGATTAAGAATCCAATTACGGCAGCAAAAAAAGTTCTCGACAGCAGCAAGTTCGTTTTGCTTTCGGGAGAAGGGGCAGAAAAATTTGCACGATATCAGGGCATTGAAACAGTAGACACTTCTTACTTTTTCACACCTTACCGTCAGTTGCAATTGCAAAAAGTAATTGTTGGTGATACAACTCCGCTAAATCTAAATGATACAACCGGAATGATACGTCCTGCTGATAAAAATGAAGAAGATAAATTTGGAACAGTCGGGTGTGTTGCGATTGACCGCTACGGAAATCTTGCAGCGGGAACTTCTACCGGCGGAATAGTAAATAAAAATTTCGGACGCATTGGCGATTCGCCGTTAATAGGTTGCGGCACTTATGCAAACAATAAAACGTGTGCTGTTTCATGCACCGGACATGGTGAAGATTTTATTCGTAATGTGGTTGCGTATGATATTTCAGCCCTAATGCAATACCGGATTATTAGCCTGCATGATGCTGCCAACTACGTCATCAAAACCAAGCTCACTCAAAAAAAGGGCAGGGGCGGTTGCATTGCCATTGATCGCTCCGGTCATATTGAAATGCCGTACAATACTGAAGGGATGTTTCGCGGATACATTACTACCCATCGCCAATTGAAGGTGATGATCTATTGAGAATATATTGTGCGGATAATTGTAATGTATTCTGATATTCAGCAAGGCTTATTTGCAATAGTTTCTGTTTAGTAAAATAGTGTGCCAAAATTGGAGTAACACTTCGCGGTCTAATCTTTCCTGTATAATCTCAAGGTGAAGCATTCCGAGAAAGCCACATCGAAAACCAAAACCTAAAGTAGCAGAGGATTCGGGCTCAAAGGTAAGCGAGGCATAATGAAGATTTAAATCTCAAAACAACTCAAGCACAAAACATAATTTTTTTTACCAATAACCTTCCACGAATGATACTTACTTCTGGCGGATATTTAGGTATTAGTGCCACTATTCCGAAATCAAGGTTGCACCTTGGTCCAAATTGCTCTGCAAGTGCAGGCGGCTTCCGAAGCTGGATGCAGGAAGGTGCTTTCATTTGTTGACCTATAGATGGATGATCGGTATCGAAGAAATCTTTGAGTATTGGTTGGACCATCACGAAGTGCAGATTCTTGTTCTAATAACTTAGGCAATTTTCAGGAGAAACAGCGTGATATAATGTTTGAAAATAAAAAAACGGTGAGCCATAGTGGATCCCCGTTTTGAAATAACATTGAGTTCTATTGGTCTTTAATAAGGCTTATTCTTATATACGGTGGTTTGTACAAAATCTGTTGGCTGCACATCCGCTTTATGTCCAAGATAGGTCCACATAATGGCACCGGTATTCTGGTCAATCACACGGTTAAGATCTTTCAGGGTAACTGCGTTTGCCCTTGTTACAAATTCATCGTACATCTTTACGTTTCCGCGCAATGCCCATCTGCCAATGGCATTAGATTGACCGGCAGATGTTTCTAACCCTGATAGATATGCAGTAAGGAATTGTTCTTTCTTGTCTGTTAATTCCTCAGGCTTAAACCCTTCCCGCTTCACACTATTTAACAGGTCTACCATTACGGAAATGGCTTTTTTAGGCGTGTCGGTAGAGATATAAAGCATGCTGTACGGACTGGTAATAGCATTGGAATTAAAATATGCAGCAGGTGCATAAGACAGGCTTCGCTTGGTTCTCAACTCTACAAAAAAGCGATCGTACATGATATTCATCGCCATCATCATGGGAATGCCATCAGGCGAATTCAGAAGCGGTCCTGACATTACACCACATAGATAATTAGTAGAAATATCGCGGTCTACAATATTTTGACCTGAAGTGCTAAGCACTACGCGCGATCCTTTCTTTGCCAAGCTTTTACTAGTTAAAGAAGCCAGTGTTGCTTTCACTTTTGAAGTTACATCATCTTCAGAAATATTGCCCACCACCACCAGAAAGCAACGACCCTTTCCAATTACGCTGCTGTAATAGGATTTCACATCATCTACCGTCAGGCCCGTTAAAGAAGCAGAGGAGCCCTGGGGATCTTTTTCATAATTCTTCTGCTTGAAAGACATCTGTAAGGCAAGCTTTTGAAGATATGCGTCAGGGTTTGCCTCGGCTTGTTTGGCACTCGCTATCATTTGATCCTGTATAAGCTTGAACTCATAAGGATCAAAAGCAGGATGCATAACCGCATCCGTAAACAGTGCCCAGGATTCATCCCAAAAAGGCTTAACACACGTCATGTCAATATCGCCATAATCAAGTGTGGCCTGAAAACCGAATTCGGTGCCTATTTTTTCAGCAGCAGTTTTGAATGCCACTTTGTTTTTAGAAGTAGTTCCACCATTAACTGCCAGGTTATATGCCATGGCCTCTACTCCTTGTTTATCGAGGGTATAATTTGCAGTACCGCCATCAACAAATAACCTGACACTTATTACTTCTTTAGGAGTGTGCTTAAAATACACTTTTAAACCATCAACATTTAATTCTTCAACACCATTCTGCGCAAATGCATCTGTCCACATAAGCAGACATAATGTTGACGAGAGAACTATGTTCAATGAAATTCTTTTCATGCTTTCTATTGTTAAAGTTTAATTTAATTCATTAGATCATTATAACTATTTATTTTCATTGCATCCTGCATTTGGGGTGGAAGCAAGATGCCGGATACTTTGGAGTGCCCTTTTATATATTTATGGATATAGTCTTGTATATCCTGGCGTGTTACCTGCTTTACCATGTCATTATATGTTGTATAATAATCTATACTGGCTGAAGCCCACCAGAAAGTAACAGTATGCACGTACGAGGATGTTTTTTCTTTGTTATACGTATCCTGGATAATTAGTTGATTTTTTGCAGTTTCTAATTGTTCATCAGTAAAATAATCAGCATTGTCGAACTGATTAATTTCGCCTTCCAGTTTTTTCATACACTCTTTAAGGTGCACGGGATTGGGCACACAAAAAAGCTGGATGGGGCCTGTATACTTAGCAGACTGATAGCTTAAACCAGCCTGGAGTGCAAGGCCGCTATCTACTAACTCACGCTGGAATTTTGAAGAAGCAAGGCCTAAGATCGTAGAGAATATATCAGCAGCATATGTTGATTTCACATCATTTCGCGTATCGGGACCATGCCAACCCTGGAATACGATAGGCACTCTGGCATTCTGATTGGTGAGCACAAAATTTAACGTGTCGCCACCCAGGGGCTTTACTTCAGGAATGGGCCATTTTTGAAAAGCATCAAAGCCGGATGGCTGCCAGTCACCAAATATATTTTTTACCTTATCAAAAACCTCGTTATGGTGTACATCTCCGGCTATAACGAGGATGGAATTATTAGGCCAGTAATATTTCCCCTGGATAACTTTCATTTTTTCCTGTGTGGCAGATAGAATAATCTGATGGTCTCCGATAGGATTTTTCCTGCTATATAAGCCGCCCCACATCTTGCGGTTAAATTTATCTTCGAGCGAAAAAGTAGGATCAGACTCTGCCCGTTGAAATTCTCCATCTACAACCGGATCTTCCTTTTTCATTTCTGAAGGAAGGAAAAGAGGATAGCGTATGGCACTGTTCATAAACTGCAAGCCGGCATCCAGGTTGTGCACAGGCATAGTGAAGAAATAATTAACACGCTCCTCTGAAGTAGTCCCGTTGAACTGAATGCCTAATTCATTTACACGCTTCAGATAGGCTTCCTGTGAGGGAATATCTTTGTTTGCTTTAAAAAACATGTGTTCGTAAAGGTGAGAGAGCCCGTTGAATTCATCGGATTCTGTATAGCTCCCGTTTTTCACACATATCTCTATTGTTGATAATGGAACGCTATTATCTTCTACCACTAATATTTGCAGCCCATTGTCGAGTGTACTTAAAAAGAAATTAGGAGGTAAATGATTTTGCGCTTTGGTAATGCTGCAAAATACGAACAGGAACACTAAAATTAATTGGTAACGCTTCATGTTTATATGATTTTAACGAAAATTTCAGGCAGCAAATCTAATAACTAATTACACTGGAAAAAATCGATTAGTCGAACACAAAGAAATATATGTCGAAAACTGAAGTATACTTACACAATTAATATAAAACAAAGTGTATCAATATAAATTAGTACTAAACGTATAAAAGAGCTATCGCTGCTTTTTAAACAATTCCTTCAGCTTGTCAAATTCCTTTTGAAATGAAAGTGAGATCCCATTTTTGGTTTTATACCTTTCGTCTACTACATCATACTGACTTTTGCTGAATGCTTTGGCAACAATTCGCCCATCAGGTGTTACTTCATAATCGAGTGCAAAATCTCCCGCGAAGTTGTTTGTATTAGAAGTGCTTCCGCTTTGCGGCTGTCCGCCAAAATCAAAGTTGCCACCTGCCTCCAGCGCCAGACGGTCATTAAAAAGCCGATAAGTAATGGCAGCCTGCAGCTCATTTCTTTTTGTAACGTCGTTCGGATTGGTAGCATTCAGACTTGATTCATAAGAGGAATAATCGAATTTAAAATTTACGTCCTTATTGATTTGGGATGTCCAGTAACTGAGCTGATTCAATAAGAACTCACTCACACTATTGTTTACATCAGTACCTACATTTTGATTACCGAGGCCTGAAGCAGTGGGTAAAAAACGACCTAATACCATTAAGCCAAAGACCTGCTTGTTTAATTCATTTTGATCCTGCTTCACCTTTTCTAATTGCTGGTAAGCAGTGCTGTTGATCGTGTTAATATCCGGAAGCCTGATATCAAAAGTAATATCCGGTAATAATAAGGAACCTGTAAGCTTGAGATAAACATCCACCGGTAATCGCTGTTCAAGCTCTTTTCGATCCTGTTCATTAAAAGATACAGAAGTGCCCGAAACCAGGTCTGCCACGGAAGCGCGTGTTTTATAGATAGCGGAAATGTTGATCTGTGCATCATACGGATTACCGGAAAAGGAAACCGTTCCTCCTCTCTCTATAGTGAAGTATTTATTGAAGAAGTTGAGTTTTGTAAATAAGTAATCTCCTTTTTGAATGTTATAAGTGCCATACATATTGAAATCACCCCGGGTATCAATCTCCATGCGGATATTTCCAAGTCCCGTACCCCTTACAATATCACCTGCTTTTTTATCGAAGATGATTTGGATATTGGCATCCGGAGTAAGATCAAGGTTAAAATTGAGCGTTAACCCCGGCTTGATTTCTGAGATTCCTCTAAAATTATTTTCTGGTACTCCGTGCTTTTTGAACCGGATAAATGATTGATTCGATACCGAAGTCGTATAATCAACAGGTACTGCAATGGAAGACCCTTTTTTAGAAGAAATCACGGCCCGGATCTCCATATTATCCGGAGGTCCTAAAAACTGAATAAGGCCTCCAACTTCAGCAGTGCCATAAAAAAGGTCATTATCCTTTTCAGTTGTTTTTAAACCAAGGATACGATTACTGAAAACCGACAAGTTTAAATTAAAATTACGCAGATGATCGTGTACAATTTCTCCGTGTGCAATCGCTATATCATTATTCTCGTCGTATAATTTTATTGAATCCAGTTCAATATAATCTTCATAAAATGTTATTTTTTCATTTTTAAGATGATAGGTGGTTTGGAGGTAATTCACTTTGGTGCTTAAAGAAGGAATAAAGAGTTGACCTGTAAGCAAAGGATTTGTGAATGTTCCGCTAAGCAATAATTTACCTTTTGCATTACCACGGCTGTCAGAAAGAATATCAGGAATAAAGCTTTCACCGAGTCTCAGGTCCATCCGGTTTATATTAATGCTGAGATTAAGCTGGCTATCGACCCGGCCCGGATTAAGAACACCTTCCACCTGAAAGTCGTAAGCGCTATCCTCTGTTTCAAGATTAACAAGCACCATGTCGCCACGTGGTTTAAAATCGATATCCGATTTAACCCTTTTAATATGCTGATTATTCAGGGTTAAATTATCCATAATAGTATTGGCCCGAAAGCGAGGCTTATGAAATATATTCAGCGCCTCCATGCTGCCGCTTAAATTGCCTTTCAAATCAATACCTTCTATACGAACAAAGTTGTATAAATCAACCATAGGCAGGTCTTGAAAATTGAAATGCAGGTTTGTTGCTCGTTGCTGAAAATCTCCATTGGATATAGTCAAAAAGCGATTTTCATTCGAAATGGTAAAATTGAAGAATTGTAATTGCTCCAAAGAGTACGTTACCAGGTTATTATCTGAAACCTTCCAGATCAGATGATTCAAAATAAAATTGCTGGGTAAAAAATGAATGCGAATACCAAAAGTATCGCCTGTGAGCGCAGCAAACACATTCAGTGAATTCTTTTTGGTTTCCTCAGTTCTTAAATTAAAATGCATGGTATCATTTCCCACACTACTTTCAAAAACCGGAGTAAAAATGTGTATTGAATCCCCGATTTTCATGTCTGTAGCCATTGAAACAAAATGAAAAGAATTGCCGGATGTGGTTGCATTAAAATGCAGTGAATCGAGCGACAGGGTTTGATATTTTAAGAAAGGTATGAAGCCGGTAAATGCAATGGTATTGGTAGTGGAATTGAAATGGCCTTTTACAAAAGAATTATTTATACCCTGCCATGAGGGAACAAAAAAAGAAAAGGCAGGTTTTGAATCCTTCACATTTATATCAAAATCAAGATCTTCCAGCACCATGTCATGGCGATACCTCAACGGCAGCGAAGGAAAATACTGATTCAGCACAAATAAAAAAGTGTTAGGAAGTTCTGTGAGTGTTAAAGCACCTTTAAAATTAGCTGAAACAGGCTGTGATTTAAATGAAAATGTCTTCACGCCATTAGACTCAGTAACATGAAGTGCAATGGTATCCATGAAAAGCGTTTGGTCTGCTTTAGAAAATGTGGTATTTATGGTTTTAGCATATCCAATAAAATTATCGATATTATTCCCTGTCATATTTATATCTATCTGCGTGGAGAGACTATAATTTTCACGGGAAAGTTTTAACTCGTTTAGCCTTGCATTATTTATTAATGCCTTAAAATCAAAGACCGGCAAAGCCTGGTTAAGATCCACACTCCCTGTAAAATCAAGGTGGATATTACTGTCAGCCATCAGCACCTTACCGGTAAAGTATTTTTTTTGAAATTCACCGTTCATCAGAATATTCTGATACTGATAGTTATTAAAAGTAAGTTTTGAAATAGAGCCATTCAGTTTAGCATCTATATTTTCTAAGGATAATCCCTCACCTTCAATAAGGGCATCAAAGCTTACCGGCCCAAATAAACTATCATTACCACCGTAAGCGCCGATATTAAAATCTCTCGCTATAAGATGGCCGCCATAAGTTGCATTATCGAAGCGCGTATTCAGTTTCATATTTACATCTGAAGTAAGCTCACCGATCGCCGTATTGAAATTTCCGTAGGCAACAAAATCATTAAAAAAACCAGTGAAAGATCCTTTAAAGCTCACTTTGCCCAGGCGTGACAATTGGCCAGGAAATGAGATTGCCGGAATAAGTTTCCTTATATCCTGAAAATCGGTTGTAAGGCGCTCTGCATGGAAATCAATATATGTTTCTTCTGTTTCCGGTAATCCATTTAAATCAAAGTCACCTTCCAGTTCGGTAACACTGCCAGTATGTAGTTTTAAATTCTTTCCGTGAATATGGTCAACTGTTCCCTCAAATATTCCGTTAGCCTGCACTAATTCCTTATTGCTTTTTAACTGGGGAAAGAAATAAGAAATATCTGTCGTCGAAATGGTAGAAGATTTTAAAATTGCTTTCATCACCACGCTGGAATTATAATCGAAAAAAGAATGAAAATTCAGGTAACTCATTGAGAAAAAATTGTTCAATTCACTATTCGGCGTTATTATGCTCAACATTTTTGCTTCTGCACTTTTAGGCGTAACCCGGGCCTCACATTTCATATGGTTTACTTTAAAACCACTTTTTTCTTCAAAGCTTATATTATCAATTTTTGCTTTTATGGTGTCCATTATCATCGAAGCATTTGAAAACTGCAGGTTCAAATCTTTATAAGATTGATGAAAGCTGTCGAATTGATTTTGGGTAACCGGTTCAGCAGTATCGTCATATGTAAAGCGGGAATTTTTGAACTGCAGGTTTTTTACAAATAGTTTTACCGGTTGAGTATTTATGTGAATAACTGCTGTATCGGGTAACAGGTGAGCAGAAGTAACAACAGGATTACCTGGTATTTCTAAGGGAGCAATTTTTGAAACTTGAAGATCCGCATTTTCGAAGAGTAGATCTCTGAGCTCAATCTGCGGCTGATTCAGGTCTAGCTTTTCAATTTCAATATTTGTCTTCGGGAACTGAAAGTTTAACATAGTTCCGTTAGGTTCGTCGAGCAACACCAGGTGCATCTTTTGCAATTCAACTCTGTCCAGTTGCAGGTATACCAGTGCATTTTCTTCGCGGCTTGATGATGAATCAGTGGAAGCAGAAGAGGTTGTATCTCCTAATGCATCTATAATAAATTGGAAGGTGTAGTCACCGTTACGCCCGCGGTGCAGATAAACCTGGGAATTATTCAGATCAATTTTATTAATGACAAACCGCTTTTCCAGTAAATTAATAAAAGCGACTTCAACATCTATATTCTGAGAATAGATAAGGGTATCGTTATTTAAATCTTTTATTAGAAAATTATTGAGTGAAAACTTATGAAATAGTTTATATGAAACATGATCAATCCTGACGTCTGTATTAAGTTTTTGGGAAAGATATTTTGTGAACCTTTGTGTCAGGTAATTTTGAAAATCGGTATCGTTAAGCTTCGCCGAAAGCAGCCCGCTCAGTACAAGAATAGTTCCGAGCAATATCAGAAATGCATTCCCGATTTTTTTAAGAATATTCAAATGAAAAGTTTACCATTCAGCCAGCGATAAAATTACTTCATATTTTCACAAGCAGGATTTATATAAATCATGAATGTCACGCTATTAGCTATTGAATCTTCCTGTGATGAAACGTCTGCATCAATTTTAGAAAACGGCATTATTTTATCGAACGTGGTCGCCTCGCAAAAAGTACACGAGCAATACGGAGGAGTGGTTCCTGAACTGGCAAGCAGGGCACACCTGGTGAACATTATTCCGGTTATTGAAGAAGCATTTAATCTGTCACGGATTAACAGAAAACAGTTGAATGCTATTGCATTTACTGCCGGCCCGGGTCTTATAGGCTCGCTGATGGTGGGGAGCTCTTTTGCTAAATCACTTGCGCTTGCCTGGAATATTCGCCTCATAAGTGTCCACCATATGCAGGCACATGTTTTGGCTAATTTTATTGTCAGCAGAGATGATGTTAAACAGAACACAATCCATAAACCTGCTTTCCCGTTTCTGTGCCTTACGGTTTCTGGCGGCCATACCCAAATTGTATTGGCAGCAGATTACCTGGATATGAAAATCGTGGGAGAAACAAATGATGATGCAGCCGGGGAAGCATTCGATAAAACAGCAAAGTTATTGGGTCTTCCTTATCCAGGCGGTCCGCTCATTGACACCTATGCAAAAGCAGGAGATCCAAAGCGTTTTTCTTTTCCTGAGCCCAAAGTTCCCGGTCTGGATTTTAGCTTTAGCGGGTTAAAAACTTCCATACTTTATTTTTTACGGGATCAGGTAAAGGAGAATCCCGATTTTATAAGGGGGAATTTAAACGATATATGCGCTTCTGTTCAATCACGAATTGCTTCTATTTTAATTAACAAGCTCGAAATGGCTGCCCTTCAGTTTGGTATAAATGAGATTGCAATAGCAGGAGGTGTTTCTGCTAACTCAGGGTTAAGAAAGGAAGCTCAGTTACGAAGCGAAAAAAATAACTGGAACCTCTATATTCCCCGATTGGAATATTGTACCGATAATGCCGCAATGATTGCAATGGTGGGTTACTATAAATACATTGCAGGAGATTTTGCCTCATTAGATGCTGCTCCACAAGCCAGAATGGAATGGTGACAAAATCTTAAAATGTAGATAATGAAGGTTTTTTTTTGGATTATGTGGGTTATCATTGTTGTTATAGAATTATTTTTAATAAAAGGGCTGATCAATACCCTTTTTCAGCTGCATCCTTTGGATGCTTCTTCCTTAACATCGATGATATTCTTTATCTTGATTGGGGCATGTTTAATAACAGGAAGTTATTATTGGTATCGCATCGGCAAGTTAAAATGGGCTTGCCTATTGCTAGATTTACCGCTTATTGCACTTGTATTCTATGTTGTTATTTTCCTGTTCCTTCCTCTATTGATGGGCGAGCGTATGAATTAAGGACTGATTACATCTGCCTGGATACAGTTCTTTTATTGCATCGGAATTAATACCTTTTCGCCTGTAAAATTAATTTTGCCTTATTTGATAGTAATTAAAATGAATCTGAAATGAAAATAAAATATACACTTTTAATTGTTGTCCTTAACGCTTTTGTAAGCCTGCAATCTTTTGGGCAATCTTCTTACGCCGATACTACTTTCACAAATTACTTTCGTGAAACTCATGGCTTTATTGCCGGTGATGCCACGATATCTATTGCACTTCCAAATGGTAAGTCCATGTTTCTTTTTGGAGACAGCCACATCAATGATTTAGATACCTCTAATAATACCATTCCCTGCTTGTTCCAGGTTCACAATTGTTTTACCATTCTGGATTCAGCGGATCCTAATCATATGAAAACATATATTGATACAACCAAAAGCGGTGTCAACCAAACTTATTTTAAAATAGGCACAGTTGGCAACAGCTGGTTTTGGCCCGATCATGGTTTTGTGAGGGGAGATACCGTTTATGTTTTCCTGGGAAAATATAACAGCCTGCTTGCTTTTCTTGGGCAATACATTGCAAAAGTTACATTGCATGATTTTACTCTTGTAAGCATGACCAGGCTACCGGATATGAATGGAATTATTTTTGGGAAAGCGGTAATTTATAATCCGGATGATGATAAATATTATCTCTATGGAAATAAGGTTAATTGGATTGTGTATGAGCCATATGTCGCCAGGACCAGTTTCGATAACCTGATGTCTGGCGCCTGGGAATTTTATACGGGAAGTGATTGGTCATCAAGTGCAAATGCTGCTAAAAAAATTTCTAATCAGGTAGTGTCACCAACTTTCGGTGTAGTCAGGGATAAAGATTTTTATTACATTATCACACAGGAAAATGGCTATCTCACCTGCGGACTTGGCCGGAATATTTATGCATATAAAAGTTCAGGCCCTACCGGACCATTTACAAATCAAATCTTGCTTTATACTATAGAAGATCAGCTTTTCGGACATTACATGCTCACTTATAATGCTTTTCCCCACCCCGAATGGACAAAAAATAATGAACTGTTAATTTCTTATAACCTGAACGATAAAGTTGATACAACCGGTACGGATGCATGCCCTTCTCAGTGTAAAAATGTGTTCAGGGATCATTTCGACCCTGATACTTATCGCCCGAAATTTATCCGGGTACCGTTGTCTTTGCTGGAAGAAAATGGCCTCATAACAAGTGCTTTTAAATTAATTGCTAAAGCCATTATTCCAAATGTACTTGATCTCACTCTTGAGCCTGCTTTACCGCAAAGCTGCCGCATTTCTATATTTAATAAAATGGGCAAGGTGGTATATGAAAGTGAAATATTACAAATGCAGGCTGGAGTAAATCATTTTCAAATAGCAACAAATCAATTTCCGCCAGATATATATGTAGTTGCGGTGAATTCTGTTTTTACCAATAACCAGGTGCCTGCGCAATGGGAAAGGAAAACATTTTTAAAGGTGGATAATTAATCAATATTATTTGATTAATTATTATTTCAGATCCACATCCATAATCTTACCTGTGCCTTCAAAGCTTATGCTCAGCCCGACTAAATGGCCAGGTTCTGTTAAATACGAATCTGTAAAAACAGGTTTATTATTTAAATAGATTGTTACTTTTTTATCTTTTACCTCACAGGTTATTTTTTGAGGCCATAAAAAATCACAATCAAATTCTGACGAATCATGATTTTTTCCACTCGTTTCTTTATTGATGGTATATACTGAGATATTGGAGGTGCATCTCCAGGATGTTTACTTTGGAGGGTGGAACACTTATATTCACGCTCCTAATGCCGAAACAGGACGTGAAATCTTGAGATTAAAACGGCGATGATACCGATATTTATAGCCAGACCGGCATTACAAGTTCTCCGCTTATCTCTGACAGTATGCTCAATTTTGGTTGCCGGAATTCCTATTTAAATGCCCTGAATGCGATAACAGGAAAGTAAATCTGGCATCGGTTTAATGACCATGGCTGGATCACGGTGAGTCCGGTTGTTTACGGCAATAAAATTATTTATGCATCGGGAAGCAGCCGCTACTCTGTAGCGTTAAATAAAATTACAGGAGATTCAATCTACCAGCTCAACATTAAAAGAGCTGTTGTATTGTGTGTGGAGTCATGTGATGGAAACTTTTATGCCTTGCAAAAGTGATCATTGTTTTACCGCAGCGACACTTACCTCGTGCAGCCCGTCTGTAATAACGAGGAAATAATTTCCGGCGGGTAATGATTTATTCATATGCAACATTTCATGATGAATGCCTTTAGAACGAATCTGATCAGAAAAAATATTTTGAATGGTACTACCGCTTGCATCGGTTAGCCGGGCAGCCAGCTTTTCATCCTGCAACAGCGCATATTCAACAGTTGCAAAATCGTGGAATGGATTAGGAGAAATGGAAATGGAATTTAATATTGCAGGTATACTCTGAACAGCAGTTCCAAAGCCATCTGTATATCTTGCCACTGCTATGCTGGTTCCTGCGCTATCATCAACCACACCTGCTGCAACTACCTTACCATCGGGTTGCAAGGCTATAGCATGCGCACTCGAACTGTTTCCGAAAGAAGTGGTCAGCTTTCCCTTGCTTCCGAAAGATTTGTCTGCAGAGCCATCCGGGTTGTACTGAGCTAAAGCAAAATCACCTTCTAAAGCAACATCAGACTCACCTGCAATTACAATTTTTCCCTCGGGAAGAATGACCATGGCATTTCCCAGGTCAAAATTACCGCTGAAGTCAGTGATGGCTACGCCATCAGTACCAAAGGAACTATCGACCGAGCCGTCGCTATTATATTGAATTAAGGCAAAGTCATTGTGTGAGTATCCGCATAGCAAGATTTTTCCGTCGGCCTGCACCCCAACGCCTTTTCCAAAGCCGTGTTCATTAGCAACTATTCCATTAACTCCGAAAGTACTGTCGGGAAATCCGTTTTCATTATATCGCACCAGTGCGAAGTTGACATAGCCTTCCACATTTGCATATCCGCCCGACACTATTTTTCCGTCCTGCTGCAACGCTACAGAATACGCTGCATCATCGCCGGAGCCTATCGGAGTTACGGTTTTACCACCGCTCCCAAAAGTGTCATCAAGTGATCCATCGGTAGTAAATCTTACCACCTCATGGTCCAGGTCGTAGGGATAACTGGCCCCTGCATCCACTATTTTTCCATCCGGCTGAAGTACTATGGCATGCCCAATATCATATCCTGCAAAGTCCATATTTACAATCCCGCTTTTCCCGAACGTATTGTCTATGGAGCCATCCGGAAAATACCTCACTAAAGTAAAGTTCGAGGCGCCGTTGCTTCCATAAAATCCTGCCAGAATAATTTTTCCATCAGGTTGTATGGCAATAGAATTTGCTTCACCATTTTCAATACCTAAATCGGTAACTACCACACTATTTGTTCCGAACGTATTATCCGGTGTCCCGTCTGGCATATAACGGACCAATGCAAAATCTTTAAAGAGAACATCATCCGCTGCAGATCCGCCCACCAGAATTTTTCCATCTGACTGTATGGCTACTGCATTTCCTGCACTGTACCGGTGACCTGTATTAATGATAAGGGTACCGTTGGTACCGAAGGTGCTATCAAGGGTTCCTGCTTGTGAAAAGGCTGAAATCGAACGAAACAGAGACATTAAAATTATTAGAGAAGAAATAATTCTCATTTTATGGATTTAAAAAATGGTGGATTGAATTATGTATCGATAGGTTATTAACTATAAGAAATCAGTACAAATTTACGGTGAATTTTTTTTTATTGAACACGGCGTGAATATCACAGCCCTTGTTTTATAAAGCATATGTTAGGTGAAGTGCATAGAAAGTTCGTGAGGCAGATTGTGAACTATTCTTACTGATAGAGAATAAGCTAAAGTTAAGTGCAAGTTAGGTATTGACGCCGTATCCTCTGCTAGAGCGATGGTTTAGGGTAAAGGTTTAAGCGCACCTTCGGCTGGATAGGCTGATTGTAATACTATGACAACGTTTTAATGGAAAGTGCAATTTAGAATCTCGAAGTACCAATTAGCACGACTATTTGTCGAACTTTCTTGTTGCTTGATGAAACCCGCACCTCTTGGTGTTTTAGTGCCCGGGACGAGATTCGAACTCGTACGCCTTTCGGTGCCACCCCCTCAAGATGGTGTGTCTACCAATTTCACCACCCGGGCTTTAAAATCAATTGCTTAATTGATAATAATGGTTTTCTCAGCAAGGAATAAGACCGCGAAAATAAAAACTTCTTTCAGTAAATCGTATCATCTCAGTAACGTCACGCTTCCTTTCCTCTGAACCGGTAGGCCACTTAAAAGAGACTTTCCCGCAAGGAAATAAATATAGGTACCAATAGGTTGATGGATCCCTTTACTTTTTCCATTCCATCCTGCAGTAAGATCATTCGACTCGTAAATTACCTGACCCCAGCGGTCTAAAATTTGAAACACTCCGGTTTCAAAGTCTCCGCTTACAAAAGGCTTGAAAAAATCGTTGACACCATCACCATTTGGAGTGAATGCATTGGGAAAAATAATCACTACGTCTTCATTCACCCTTACCGTCACCGTTCCGAAATCTTTACAACCTTCCACAGATGTTACTTCAACCGTGTAAGTAGTTGTGACATCAGGAGTAGCGACAGGGGAGGAAATATGGCTGTCACTCAGGGACGCAGCCGGAAGCCATTCATAAGTACCACCGCCAAAGGCATACAATTGTATGCTGTTTCCGCTTATTACGGATGTATCCGGAATGGTGGTCAATACAGGTGGAACAGCAACTGAAATGGTTATGTATCCCTGCCGGCTTACAGGGCATTTGCTGGTATCGACTATAGTTACTGTGAAGACAGTAGTAATGTCAGGAGTAATCATTTGAGTGGATGAAGCAGGATCTTGTAACCCATTCGGAGAAGACCAGTTATAAGATGTTCCGCAACAGGCAGAAAGTTCAATGGTGCTGCCTTTGCAAATGGTATCATCCGGACTAAGCTCAAATGGCAGGATAGGCTTAACTTCTATTGTAACCGTATCTGTGCTGGAGCAGGAACCGGTAAAGGTTCTGAAAAGATACGTTGTGGTAGATAGAGGGGAGGCAATTGGATTTGAAATGGTATAAGCATTCAATCCGGTTTGAGGAGTCCATGTAAAATCTGCGCCACCTGAACCAGACAACTGGACTGCAGCGCCGTAGCAAATTGTGGTATCGGGGCCTGCAGTGGCTGTAACCGAGTTTATCACATTTATATTGACGGTATCGGTGTTAGTGCAATTAAAGCTATCTACAATTGTAAGGATATAAGTGGTATTGGTATCAGGACTGATTTTCGGACGGGCAATTGTGGAATTACTAATGCTGTAATCCGGAAACCAGGAAAAGAATCCATTCCCTGAGCCTTTTAACTCAATGGAGTCGAGTCCGCAAATCAGCGTATCGTTACCTGCAGAAACGAATGGAGGGGAATGCACCACAATTGTTTTAAAAAATGTATCGGTACAACCTGCAGTATTCGTGACTATTAATTGAGCACTATAAGAGCCGGGGTTAGTATACACGTGATTTGGGTTCTGTAAACTCGAAGTAAGGCTGTCTCCAAAATTCCATTGCCAGGTATCTATAGTTCCGTAGGTGTTAGTGGATTGATCTGTAAATAGAATATCTGCAGGGGAACAGGCATCGGGTGCAATAAATGCTGCATTCAAAACAGGGTAAATACGAATCTCGGAGACGGTGGTATCACCACATTCAGATCCGGGGTTTGCATATAATGTAATGGTGTAAGTACCGGTATCAGGGAAAGTATAAGATGGAGAATACAGGTTTGAAGTATCGTTTGTAAACCCAGGAACTCCAAAATCCCAATGATAATACTGCGCACCGGCACTGCTATTGTCAAAGTTAACGGTAAGGTTACTACACTCGCTTACAAGATCAGGAGTGGAAGCAACCACACTTTTTATGCAGGGGACTATTTCAAATACAAAATCACGGAGGTGGGTCGACAATAATCGTTTATTCCGGTATTCTGAAACACAAACCCCGACCACAAATTTCCCAACTATAGTGGGTGTGCCGGTGAGTAATCCTGTTTGGGGATCAATGGCCAATTGAGGATCTCCACCTATCGGGTTTTGGGCGGAAAAAGGCGCAATAAAGGGGACCGGAGTCGATGGGAGTGGAAACCCCACAGTGTCACGGGGAATCTGCAAAGGAGCGCAAAGATTATAAGCCAGCGAATCACCATCCGGATCCGTTGCAGAATGGTCAAATATCAATGGCTCATTTACACATAAAAAGGTAGGTGGATAGTTATTAAAAACAGGGCTGCTATTCGTTAATGATCCACTTAGAGCAGGGATATTCTGCTCATACGAACCACCAATTACCAGGCCTGGTGGTAAATTGGTGAGTCCTAACACACGGGCATAATATTGATAGATAATGGTATAACCATTGGTATTGGAAGGTAATGTTACATTCCATGAGTAAGTAGCGGTTTCCTTGCAAATATTCGGAGGGACTACGAGACAGGGATTAGCTGCAAGATTCATCAAGGTATCGGAACCCGGAAATGGAATTCTTAAAATGGTATCCACTACACCATTGAAATTGTTCACAATAAATATTTTGGCAGGATCATCAAACATAAGTGCATTCGAAGCGGCACAGTCTCTGTACAGGATCAGCGTAATGTTATACTCGTTGCTGCCTAAATAAGTATATCCAATCTCTCCTCCGATAATATGATTTCCATAGCTGCGGTTGACGGTACAAATTATTATAGCGCCTAAAACAATAACCCTGAAAAGATTTGAAAAAATTCCTGATTTTAATATCATGTAAAATACGTAGCTACTCAGCGGTTGATTACAATCTTTTGTACAGATTCAGATTGTTCATTTTTAATATGAAGAAAATAAATTCCTGCCGGAAGTGGTGGCAAAAATAATCTTAAAGTTCCTTTGGAAAAATTCTCATTTACGATCATCTTCTGTTTGCCCATCATATCCACCAGAGATACCTCACAGTTTCCATTGTTTTTAAAAGCATGAGATTCAATGGTAATAAAACCAGTTGTGGGATTTGGATAGAGTTTATAACTGTTGGATGAAAACACATCGGTCAGTTGAGTGGTGTGCATATCATAATAAGTAACCCCGCCGCGGTAGTTTCCTATCACGAGATCTGCTTGGCCATCCTGGTCTATATCGCCGCCGGAAATAGCCAGCCGGGATCCTTCGGAAATCCCGGCAAATATGGTATCCCTTTTATCAAAAGTTCCCGCTAGGTTATTATCGATGTTGGCATATTTATAGATATGTCCGTTCTCAGCACCTACAAAGAGTGTGTAGCCATTTCCATCTTTCAGATCAATTAAAAAAGGCACACTGTAACCCGTAATCGATTGACCATAAGTATAGTAAGGCCGGACATCTACATTTCCCAAAGAAGTAGTGATAAGCTGAAAAGAAGGGATTTGCAAAATGCCTGTATTTTCAAAGTAATCAATATTTCCACTTTGCTCCCCAATCAGCAGATCAAGCTTACCATCGCGGTTTACATCCACCAGCTGGGGTGTGCTGAACTGCCCGACGTCTATGGCTGCATATTTTGCCTGCATGAAAACAAAATTTGCTGCGCTACCCGGAGAAGTAGTATTTTCAAAATACAGTAATGTACCATCTTCCTCTCCAAGCAGCATATCATCATCACCATCGTTATCAAGATCTCCAAAAGCCGGATAAACACCGCTCACAAATAATGAAGAAATATTTGCAAAGTCTTTTGTAATAAGCTGAAAGGAGGGATGGGTCGGGTCTCCGATGTTTTTGTAATATGAAATTTTCCCAAGATAAGGTGCCTGTGAATTGCCATTGTTAAAATATCCCCTGTTACCGATCATCAAATCTTTTAGTCCGTCATTGTCTGCATCGAAAAAAATGGGGTAAGCGCCTTCTCCCACATCAATCATATCGCCGACAAGAAAAGTATCGGATAGGAAATGAAAATTTGCTGAAGCAGTGTTTCCCTGGTTTTGGTAATACCATGCGCACTTGTAGTTTTCAGACCCTCCCTGCGAATTGGGGGCCACGAGGAAGTCTTTTAACCCATCATTATTCATATCTGCGGCAAAAGGCGCAGGGAAGATGAAAACATCAGCGGGCCGGTCGTAGGAGGGATAAATCGTATCCTCTGAAACCATGTGGGCATTATCTGCAGAACCGCCGTTTATCATGTATACAATGTTAGTGAATGAAATGTCTCCCTTAATAAGTTCCTTAACACCGTCGCCTGTATTATCCAGTGAAAGCAATGTTGATCCGGCATGTAGAGAATTGTTATTCTGTTGTTGCCCTTTATGATAAGGACATGGTACACTTAGTGAATCCTGTTTGCGGAAACCGCTCTCAAAAAAATCACCCCAGCAATCATCATATTTTTCATAGATCAGGCTATCGCATCCGTAACCTCCTTCCTGCGATTGATTTTCAAAATACATCACGTAGCCACCGGTACTCTGAAAAGTAAGTATATCAATATCTCCATCGTTATTTACATCTACCATTGCCGGTATATCCACGCTGCTCACAAACAGGTTAAGCATATTTCCCTGAAACGGATACACGAGCAGGCTATCTGCAATAGAGAATTGAATGTGATTACTACAGTTATAATATCCTCTGAAGACACGGATTCCGGTTGCACCCGAGCTAAGTAAGAAGCTATATGTAAACAGATCTTCAATGCCATCACAATTGTAATCCAGGGCGAGTGTCCAGTTTTCCAGGTGGGGGAAATCATTCTCAAATTCCGGGTCATAAGTATAATCTAATAAACCGGGTGTTCCATGATTTAAAAAAGTATAGACTTTATTCCCGGTACGGTCAAATACCAGAAGGTCTTTAATTCCATCATTATTTAAATCAATAGCGGAAAATTGAGGGTTATTCAAACCACCGGCCCATGCATATTTCTTTTCAATGCTATTAATTCCCTTTACGGGAAGTGAATAGTCTGGTGCATATTGCGAAAACCCAAGTTTGAAAACAAACAATAAAAGAATCGCACCAATAAGTATTCGTGGAATCACAGGAAGAATTTATTTTGGAAAATTACATAAAACGAATTGTGTGGTTTTATATTGAATCCTGAAGATTATGTTAAATTTCGCCAATAAGGAAAAGGTCTAAACGAGGAGAATATGAAAAAAAGTGGTCTGTATTTGTATTTACTGGGGCTGATGCATGTTCTCTCCAGTAACTGTTTGTTCGCTCAAAGTTTAAAGCAACCTGATGAGTTTTTCAACACCAGAGACAGTCTTCCTAAAATATTCCTTGTAGGAACGTTTCACTTTGAATATTATAACCTGGATGCCTATAAAACAGACAAAGAGAAGCAGATAGATATTTTATCTCCTCAGAAACAAAACGAACTTCAGGAGCTTCTGGATTATTTATCACTTTATAAGCCTGATAAAATTGCCGTAGAATCGAAACCTGCCTGGAATGCCCAGGCCAAATACCGGGACTATAAAAGTGGTAAAGCTCCTTTGAGCCGTGATGAAATTTCACAGATAGCTTTCAGACTTATGGACAGGTTCCACCTAGATACAATTTATTCGATTGACGCAGGTTCCATTTATGATGATATGGAAATATTAAAAGATTCTGCTGTTTTCCACCCCTATTTAGACAGCCTGTTTAAAGACTACGATTTTCAGAGTAACGATGCAGTAAGTAAACGCTATATCAACTTCTATAATTATCAAACAACGTTAGCTACAGAAATTCCATTGCTTAAATATTTTAAATATATAAACAGTGATGAAATATTAAAACGTAATTATGGCGCCTATCTTACAGGGGACTTTAAGCTTGGCAATAATCGCGGTGCCGATGCCCTTGCGATGTACTGGTATGATCGCAATCTGCGCATCTTTAGAAACATTCAGAAAATTACTACATCACCACATGACCGGATCCTGGTGCTCTTTGGCAGTGGACATATGAGCATTTTAAATCAGCTCTTTGATTGCTCTCCGGAGTACGAGTATATCAAATTTAACGACCTGAAAAAAGAGTGATGCGCATAAACATATACCGTAGTCAATCTTAAAATTATAATTGAAGTGATAAGCTACGGCAACATAAATATTAATACAAGTGTAAACGTGTATTTAATTTGAAGCGAATACATACCCAGGTACTGATGATTTGCTCAAGAAAGACCTCAGAAGGGATACCCAATTGCCAGGTTAAACAGCAGGTTTTGTTTTCGCCAGTCTTTTGATTTCGGATCAAAATTATTAATCACCCATCTTTCTCCGGCAATTAGTTTAGGGTTGTAAAGAGGAGTTGCAAGATCCAGACGTAAAATAAAATAGGTGAAATCGAAGCGAAAGCCAAAACCTGTTCCTAGTGCAATCTCTTTATAAAACCGGTTGGTATCGAAATTAGCGCCCGGCTTATTGGGATCATTCTTTCGAAGCCATATATTTCCTGCATCCGTGAATAATGCGCCTTTCATTCGTTCAAAGATGGTGAAGCGATATTCTGCATTTGCTTCTAATTTGATATCTCCTGCGCTATTAAAAAAATTAACTGCAGACGTATCATTATATGAGCCCGGGCCTACGGAGCGAACTCTCCAGGCGCGCAGGCTGTTTGTCCCTCCAAGATAAAACTGCTTCACGTAAGGTATCACTTCAGAGTTCCAGTAGCTGATGGCTTCCCCCGCACTGAAGCGGACAACGAAGACCCGGTTTTGCGTGAACTGAAAGTAGTGACGGAACTCAGCTTCAGCCCGAAAAAAATTTGCATAATTGGTTCCCAATAAACTGTAATGATTATTTTCAAGGTTGCCATCACCTAATGCTTTATTGGCCAAATAGGTAATAGTGCCTGCTGCTTCGAGCGAGATCCTTAACACGGTAAAATTCTTTACCTTCTCTGTGTTCTGGTTTGAAAATATCGCGGTCAGGCTTGGCCCTATGATCAACTGATCCTCGAAAGTTTGCTTTAGAAACGGATCACTTTCAAGCCGCTGCTGAAAATCGCTGCTTAGTATCGATGAATTAATGTAGCTGATTGAAAACAAGCCGGGAAGAAAGCGATAATATCCCTTTCTTAAATCATAACCATAGGCAATGCTGTAATTCGTTAAAACATAAATACTCGTTTGCTTGTAGTAATTAACTTGCAGTGAAAGACGCGTTCGGGGGTTCCAGGTGACAAAAACATTATTTGGTAGAAATCGGGGCAGCGTTAGATTTAGCTGTCCGGAGAGATTAAAGATCAGGCTGTCTTTATTAAAAACCGGTATTTGTGTGCCTGCGTTTAAACTAAAATCGAGGACATTTGCTTCGCGAAAAACATTTTTGTTTTTATAGGAAAGCTTTACTGCAGCCCCGACGTTATCTTCTATATTACTCGCCTCCACTTCCGCGGAGACTGAATGTTTTTTTCCGGGTGTTAAATAGATAAAACAGTCTAATTTACTTCCTTCTGTCTCTTTCCACCGGATGCTTATAAACTTGAATATGCCCAGATCAGCAATCCGGTGCAGGGTAAAATTGTAATTATTCCTGGAATAGGCATCTCCTTCCGAAAGTAATATTGCTGATATAAGGGTGGCCGGTTTTATTACGGACCTTTCATCAATAAAAATGAAATGGCCGTGCAGGGTAGAATCATATTTTATATTTAATTGATTTTGTTCGGGATGATAATTTGGAAAAATATAAACGTGCCCGATAAAATATTTTTTTTGGTTTGTGGAATCAGCGGAGGCATTTACTTTCACAGATACTTTAACTTTTTTGTTTTCCTGAATAGTATCTGCCTCGAAGTAAATCAGGTCAGGGCGGAAATGGAAGTATCCCTGGTTCTGAATATAGATAAAAATACGCTGCTGTTCAGCACTTAGAACCTCACTGTCGAACGCTCCACCTGTCTTTATAAGTGTATTGCCGATTGATTCTTTTACAAGCCCGGCAATTTCGCTGGAATCAGAAGGGAGAAATACACTGTCAACCGTGTACAGCGGACCGGGGGTAATATAAAATTTCGGCGTAGCAAGTTTTTTTTTGATGGTGAAATTGTAGCGGGTTTCGGCAAGCAGATATCCCTTGCTTTTAGTGTAATCAAGCATTTGCTGTGCGGAGGCCGGCAGAAATGTAGAATCAAACAAGACCGGCGGTTCACCGATTTTAGTCATCATATAATACCTGAAGCCATGCTCTTTTTCTGTGTGAAACCGGTTGTAAATGGTAAGGTTTAATTTAAATAAGCCGAGTGTTTTTTTATTAGGTTGCTGTCGGGCAAGGGCAGAAAGTTTTGTCTGCAGTGATTGATTCGCTTCAATATTTTTACTAACCTTTGATGAACCTGAAGGTGATTGAACTATAATTTTATTTTCTTTCAGAAGAACCTGGTTGCCGGTAAGATATCGCGTGTTACCACAGCTGCTCCAGGCAATGGACAGGAACAAAGACAAAACCATGTATATTGCGCGGTGCCATAACGGATGCATGAATGCTTTCTAAGTCGTTTGAAAAATACATCAATTCACTAAAACAAAAAAAATACAGGATTGAATACAAACGCTTTATTGCTGAAGGTGATAAAATAGCCGGAGAATTATTAAACTCCAATTTACCGGTCGAAAAGATATGTGCCACGCCGAATTGGATCACCGCTAACGAATCGTTGTTGGAAAAGAGGAAAGCCTTGATTGAAGAGGTAAGCAGTCAGCAAATGAAAAAAATAACCGCACTCTCCACACCGTCGGAGGTGCTGTTGCTGGCAAAGATTCCTGATTACAAAATAGATCAAAAAGAAGTTTTATCGAACCTCAATCTGGTTCTTGACGGTATCCGGGATCCGGGCAATCTGGGGGCCATTATACGAATAGCCGATTGGTTTAATATTCCTCAGATCTTTTGCTCGGGAGATTGCGTGGATGCTTATAATCCAAAAGTGATACAGGCATCAATGGGTTCCATTTGCCGTATAAAGGTTTTCGAAAAAAATCCGGGTTCACTCTTTGAAGAATATCCAGCCAAAGTCTTTGCAGCAACTTTTAATGGCGAGAATATCTTCCAGGCACAATTATCTGAACAGGGATTTATTATTATCGGAAATGAAGCGCGTGGTATTTCGAAAGAATTAGAAAAATACATAACAAAAAAAATTACCATTCCTCAGTTCGGAAAAGCCGAATCACTCAATGCTGCGGTGGCCACGGGAATTGTATGTGCGGCATTCAGAAAGTGAATACGGCACCATCATCAGGTATTAGTGTAGCCTTATAATCTTTTTTTCTAACAAGTAATTAAAATAGTGTTGCATGTTCCTCATGGAAAGGTTTTCGGGGATTCTGTTTCATTCGCGCATTGATCTGTTCGGCGAGCCATTGAAAATACTCGCCCAGGAAAGGAACGGGCTGTTTCTCACGGATGTCCTGAAACATTACTTTATATTTTTCCCAGGAATTGGTGACTAATGAGCCAAGTGTTTTATCTACGAGGTAATGTTTATGAGTTTTTCTGCCACAATAATGCCAAGCGATTCCATTTGTTGTGCAAACTGAATCAGCATCACCCGGTCGTTCACAGGAAGTGCCTGCATTTCTTCCCGGGTGCCAGGCATATCCGTACTTGTAACATACAGGATAAGTTCTGCAAATTCGCGCGTCTAAAAATTGTTTAGTGTATCGAGTGTAAGACGCTCACGGCGGTCGCGGGCCGAAGCCCTCACATGTGCAATTCCTATTACGAGCGCTATTAAAAATGATAATGTAAGCGCAACATTGGCGATTATTGTTAAAATGTCGTTGGTCATAAAATTTACCAGTTATTTTAAACTTATCGCAAAAGATAAAGATGGAAAGATTAACCTAATTTAGTAAATCCTGAATACAAAGACAACTGCGTTTTTGAATGATCACCGGCACCGGAAATCAGGGTTAAAGAATTAAAGCGAAGCGGTAAATCGTGTAGAAGAACCATATCGTACGGAAGATATTTAAAGGCGGTATCACAGGTTTACTGCAAGCAACTTAAGACATGGATAGTAAAATACCAGCTGAAGTTTCTGTAGGAATTTAAGGTGACGGCTTCAGATTCAACTATTCAGATATCAGATTGGCAGTGAAATGTCTCTTTAAGGCCTGGGAACTAAAGCAGCAAGGCATTGCACCGGTTTAAATATAAATTCTACCTATTGGAGTGGTAAATATGCCCGATCCGAAATGTTTAATCCAAATATTTCTTTGTTTAAGGTAAGTTCGTTTAATATTAAATTTTATATATAGATGAACTTATTAAACTTATATTATCATACATTTATAATCAAAATAAGACGAAGAAACCAGGATTAACTAAAATAATAAAAAAAGTAAAAAATAATTTTTTAACCTAAAAAATTAAAATGATGACAAACAAATTAGACAACAGGTTTCAAGAAAAAAAATTAAATGAAACTAAATCCAAGCATTCCCGTCGTTCTTTCCTTCAGCGCTCGGCGCTTGCAGGGGCCGGACTGGGACTGAGCTCATTGACAGGTTTATCTGCCTTTGCACGTTCTTTTAAATCATCAGGAATAACACAGGGAGATGTGGACATCCTCTCGTTCCTTGCCGCGGCCGAATTAATTGAAACTGACCTGTGGGAGCAGTATTGTGAATTAGCCGCAGGCAATAAGCCTTACGGGGATGCCCTTAGTACGATAGAAGATGAAATGGTTATCTACATATGTGACGTCACCGACAACGAACGGAGTCACGCAAAATTCATCAACTCATTTCTGGAAGCCAATGGTTTTGCACCGGTTAACCTCGATCCCTTCCGTACACTGCCAAGCAGTACGGCGAAGGGCGCTAAGAATAAAGGCAGGCTCACCAATCTTTTGAAAACCAGCGTTGATACGAGCTTTTATCTTCGTTATCGCGACACGGGAAACCCGGATTTTGGTGATACGTATCCGCAGTTTGTTGACATCAAGAATGTGCCGCTGATTCCGGTCGATGACAGGAACTATTCAGATAAGGAAATACAGCTCATCGCTAACTCGGCCGCGTTTCATTTTTGCTATATAGAGCAGGGCGGAACAAGTCTCTATCCGAGCTTTATCCCTAAAGCAACCGATCTCGATGTGCTTCGCATCCTCACCGGTATTGGGCCAGGAGAAGCGTATCACTTCGCAGCATTCCATCAGTCTCTTGAAGGCCTTCCTGAAATCTCCGGACATGGATTAGTATTTCCGGATGTGGAAGAAAACAACATTGGAGCGCACCATATCCCGCATCCTTGTAAATTCATCGATACCTCATTGCGTAATGCCTCCGTGGTACGACCCACCCTTACGGTCAATGCCGGCGCGGTAGCTACGGTTACATCTCTTACAAATACAGGGTTGTTCAAAGGACAAAGCCAGGAATTCTTTTCGGCTGCAATGGAACTTGCAGTGGCAGCGGATGCCGCTATGAGGACACTTTAAAATGAGGTCTTTCAGAGATAAGTGAAGATCATTTATCATCTATTTTTTACTAACATGTAAAAAACCTAAATAATGAAAACTAAATTTTTTTACACAATAGTTGGTGCTCTTTTCTTATGGCACACCACTATTGCACAATCACCCGCCTGGCAGGGGAATAGGGGAGAGAGATATGTGGATGTCAACAGATCTGATAAAGACTATACTGCAGTTGCATATGCCTCCGGAAATGTTTACAGGATGGGAAGCTTCTCAGGAAGAGTAGATTTTGATCCGGGACCGGGAAGTTTTTATTTAACATCTGAGGCCGCAAATGACATGTTCATTCAAAAATCAGATGCCTTGGGCCATTTAATCTGGGTTAAAGACATAGCATTAAGCTCAGTAATGAATGGACGATTCATTGCAAGCCGTTCTGATGACGCGGGAAGAGCGTACGTCACGTCTCCCCTGGGAGAAACTTCGGATTTCGATCAGGCAAAATTCTCGGATTTAAAACGTAATTCTTATTCTGTGGGGGATATATTTATTTTAAAATTAGATCCTTCAGGCAATTTTATCTGGTGTAATAATATAGCCACATCAGGTCAGAATATAAACAACTCCTTAACCATTGATGCTACCGGAAACATTTATTCTAAAGGTTCATTTTCTTTCAAACCGGAGCAACCCGATGCGGTGGCTGATAAGGAATTGACTACAGGTAATGCATTACTCGAACTTTATCCCAATCCTACCTCTGGCAATTTTATTATGAACCTGCAATTAAACGAAGACGTGAATGAAATTGCTATTGTGCAGGTCTATGACGCTTTGGGAAGATTGGTAAAATCCAACAATAGTCCTTTTGCGCATGGAGTCTTGTTTGATGAAATGAAACTGGATAACACGTTAGCAGAAGGCATGTATTCGGTGCGTGTAACTGTGAATAACAAAACCTTGCAGCGGCAGCTGATCTATCAGCGATGAAAAAGCGCGTGCTACAGAAGGATCTGCATCGGCAAGAAACGAAGTGTCATAATATTAAAAAGGGTGGCTGCTCAAGCTACCCTTTATTATTTAATGGAGAATGGTGATAATCACAGATATTTTTATAAGTGGACTGGCTGATGTCCGAGTTTTCCAGACGACAGACAAAAATTGCATTCGCTTTTTTATTCTTTAATTGTAGCCTTGTTATTATTAATAACAGAAAATCTATTGATCATCTTCTTATAATGTTGTCGGATGGCAAGGACTACAAAGGATATTTTAAATTCTGCTTTTTCAATTTTTATTAGTAGGCAATGCTGAGGGGATTGCAGGCGGAACCTAATTCTCCAAAGTCTTATCTTCCTGTAACTGATAATGCCTGGTTTTCGTAGGCAATTGATAAAACTGATTTATTGTTTAATGAGGGCTGATTTCAGCCATCGCATAAACTGATAGTCTAATCACTCTTAGTTGAACAAGAATTCTTTCTGCAACAGTTATTTGTGGGTATGCCTGCTTTAATTCTTCAAAAGAATAATCTTCAGCAAGCTTTTCCAAAATTAATTCTACTGGTATCTTTAATCACCATTTTTCCAAACATAATTCAGGGTCAGATGATATGTGTGCTCTCCAGTTCATTGGTAATGATTTTTTTAAAGATTCAAATGTCAGGTGAAAAAGCATGTGAATCTTCGCGTGCACTTGCCTTCTTTGTCCGTGGTCGACTTCTTTGCAGATCACTTAAACAACCCTTAACTTATGAATGATTTCTTTACTGCAACTACCATTTGTTGGAAAGCGCTGCTTTTAATGATGTCTTTAAAAAATAATTACAGGTTCTTTGAATTAACTTATCAAAATAAGGATAGGGTTCATGGTACTGATTGGTAGAGTTGTGGACGGCGAGGACACCGATACAGGGCGAAATAATATGCTTTTTAGCGGGTATTATTTTTAAACAGGGTGATTTATAAATTGTTCATTGCAATGATAGGTTTTAGACCGGTGATAAAAATTTATGTATTATTCGATTCTAAATTGTTTTAAGAAAATATTCCATGTATATTTTTTAAAACTTGCTGATTAATTCAGCTAAATTTTAAACTAGAAATTTAAGTATGCCCGAAGGTCCGTCTATACTTCATTTAAGAAGCGAGTTGCTGCCTTTTAAAAATAAAATTGTGAAGAAGGCCGGTGGCTATGGTCCAATGCCAACCAAATGGATCAATGGAAAAAGACTTTTGGATATCAGTACCTGGGGAAAGCATTTGCTTTTAGTTTTTCCAAACGGAACAGTAAGAGTGCATTTAGGCTTGTTTGGCGAGGTAATCATTAATGAACGTAAAAAAATTAACCGCTCATTTTTTCTTGAGTTTGCAAAAGATGAAATAAATGGATACGTGGTAGGAGCCGAAAAATTAAAGGCTTCGCCGGAAGAAGTGTATGACTGGCGGGTAGATATTCTCAGTAAAGATTTTGATGCAGATTATATAAAAATTTAATTAAAGAAAAAAGCAGATAAAACGATTGATGATGTATTGATGGATCAAAAAATATTTTCAGGTGTTGGTAATAAAATAAGGAATGAGGCGCTGTACAGGGCCGGCATTCATCCCTTAAGCATGATAGGGAAAATACCTGCAGCGAAAATTACAAAGCTGGTAAATGAAGTAGTGAAGTATGCAAAGTTGTTTAACAAAGAGTTAGATACAAAAGGAAAGAACACCAGCTTTGCTGTTTATCAACAAACGTATGCAGCTGATGGCAGTGAAGTAACGATGAAAGTATTACCTAAATCTAAACGAAAATTATTCTACTCCGAACATAAACAAAAGCTGTACGAATAATATTTATTACGACCTATCAGCTTTTTTATTTGGATTTATATCCATTAAATACAAAATAAACTATTCACTTTGCCATCGGTAATTTCATAAATAACCAAGTGGAATTGCCGGAGTTTCACATCCCTATCAATTTTTTGGTCATCACTAAATCTTAAATATTCGAGATGTTATATGATCTCATTATAGCGCTGAATTAGGTATATTTTGTCTGGATTATATTCTCCTTACTCCACCTTCTGCATTTCTTTCCAACTTTGATCAACAAAAACAGACGAAGGGTCAAAACTTGAATTATTGCTCATGATAAAGCTACTTCCATCGCTCCTGCTCCATGCATGATCATAGCCTGAACTTAATTCTATCTTACCGGTTTCATCACGGTAATTTTCCACCTCACGAATGGCTTTTACAAAATTGGTATGTATACGATCGCCTGATTGTTGCGAAGCTTCCCAACTACGCATATTTGCATCCATATTACTTATGTTCTGCTGTCCTTTTTTTATGGCATTATCACCCATCTGACGGGTTAGGTCATCATTCATTTTAATTCTGCCAATATGTGCAATGTTGCTTTGCTCCCTTACCCCAAGCCAGAACTCATCAACTGTTTTTTTCCAGGCGGTATTGGTTCTTATACTGCCCATAATTACACTCAGCATATTCGTTGCCTTATCACGTTCACCTGCAGGAAATACAAAAACTGACCGTTCAGAGGCGGAAGTTGTAAAAATTTTGCTACTGCTGCCATTATAAATGTTGGGAATAGTCCCTTCAAGAATATTTATTCCGCACAGTACTATACCTTCAGTCCCGTTTGTCCATTTTACATTGGCAGTTATGGCACTTGTATAATAGTTTACCTGGCTGGCCCCATATCCCATCAGTTCCTGCCTGCTTTTTGCATTATTTTCCTCGATTGATTGCACTCCTCCAGGATTTGCATTTACACTAATCACCTCTGGATTTCCCAGTTCTTTCCGTGCAAAAACATTTTTAAAATAAGTTTCTGCATTCATTGGCGCGCCATATGAGCAGAACTCTGAGTTTCCCTGCGATTGATTCGGAGGGCCTAGTTGAGGGTCAAAATTCCATGCTATATTAGGTAACATCTCAAAGATGAATTTGCCATCCGGTGAAGTTGCCTTTACTCTTAGGTTGTTGCCGGCACATGGAGTGCCTGGCGGAGTCCACATAATGTCCCCATCAAGCTTCCAGGTCTTTGGTATTAAAAGGCTGAAGGCTTCTACTGGCTGGCTGAATCCTACTTTGTCCAAGACACGGGCTCTTGTGAATTCAACATAATCTTTTCCTTCAGTATAATTTGAGGATGTGGTTTTTACTTTATTTGATGTGGTGGAATTGTTTTTATTGTTAACAGGTTTATTCTGGCTATTGCAACTTACAACACCTATTAGTGCAGCAGAGCAGAATAAAAAATGGTAAAAAATGTAACGTTTCATGATTGTATTTTTTAGTTTGTATGAATAGTATTCTATGTTAAAAATAATTAATAAAATAAACAAATAGTTTCATTTAATTATGTGGCTTGTATCAATGTGATTCTGATCAATTACCCATGCAGTGATATAGAACTTGTAGAAAATCCGGTTGATTATATACATAGTTTTGCAAAATATTATGCTACTGGTGAGCAAGGCATTTACCTGATTAATGATGAATGAAATTTTATTCTCAAATATTTAGGAAGCAGCAGGAAGTAAGTCTATCATGTTTTTATTGGAAGCACCGCCGTATCCTGCTCTGCTGCTTGCTCATGCATAATAACCGGTTTAGGGAAAATGGAGTTTGGCAAGGACGTTTATGGATTATCCTCACGCATCAGCTCGTTTTTATGAATTAAACCAAAAGGAACCGGATTAACTTTTCACATTATCTTATGCGGATGAATATAAAACAACGCCGAGTCCTCGCTCCTCACAGCAAAGTATTCGTTTGTATTCGTAAGGTTTATGGCCTATTATATAGTAGATGAATTATAGAAGAGAAATGAAGCAGCATTGCTAGAACACAGTATGAAAACGGAGCACTGGCAGAAAAGTTAAAAGGTAAAAAGCACGAGTTATTTGAACCCTCTTTTGATCCTAAAGAATGTTACACCATAAAATCACAGGTAAAAAAGTTATTAATAGTATTGTTATATCCTGAATTGTTAAGCTCGCGAACGCTGAGCGCAGAGCTTTGCTGCATTCGCGCGCTGGTGGGTATGTAATCTAGCTAGATAATGCTTTCCACAAAGTACATATCAATCTCACCCTTATTCTTCGCCTGAATTTTTCCTCTGTGTCTGCAGCTGAATTTATCTTTCACCAGTTCATAGGTCATTCCGCTGATGTTTACTTTTCCGGCTTCACCGCTGCTTTCCATTCTTGAAGCCATGTTTACGGTATCGCCCCAAATGTCGTAGGCAAATTTTTTCACACCTACAATTCCTGCCACGACAGGCCCGGTGTGAATGCCAATTCTTATTTGAAACGGGATTTCTCCTTTTGCTTCCTTTTCTTTTTGGCGGTTGAGGATAAAGTTTCTGATTTCAATGGCCGCAGTTACTACATCAAAGGCATGGGTATAATTTAATACCGGTAAACCACTGGCACACATATATGAATCACCCACCGTCTTAATTTTTTCCACCTTGTGTTTCTGAAGAATATTATCAAAGGCACTAAAGCAAAAATTAATTTCATCCACCAGCAGTTCGGCACTTACCCTTTCGCTTACACTGGTAAAATCTTTAAAATCAGCAAACATTACCGTAACCATACTGTATGTTTTTGCCTGGCATTGTCCGGTTTGTTTTAATTCTTCTGCAACTTCACAGGGAAGAATATTGAGCAAAAGCTCTTCGCTGCGCTTTCTTTCTATATCACTTCTCTTTTTCTCTTTGCCTATCCGGTTGCGCTGCTTAAAAAATACTCCAGCAAAGAGCAGCACAACTGCAAAGCCACTGACGAATCCGTTACGAACCAGTTTTTGTCTCTGTAATTCTTTCAGAGCTATCGCATCTTTTTTTTCCTGTTCGGCTTTCGCCAATGATTCTTTTTTATCGAAGTCATATTGCATTTGCGATTGCACTAATTTCTTAGTGTTTTCTTCATTGAATAGACTATCACGGTAATTAATGTACAACTTATAGTGTTCCAGAGCCTGTTTAAAATTGCCTTGCGCACTGTCTAACCTAGCCAAACCACCATAACCGTTTTTAATATAATCAGGGCTGCCAATTTTTTTTGAAAGCAATAAGCCTTTATTCAAATAAAGAGAAGCATCACTGTTTTTTTCCTGTTTTGTATATATATTTCCTATCTCGATATAAGCGTCCGCAATGCCGCTGTTATCTTCGATTTTCTCACTGCTCTTTAAATAATCTAAAAAATAATTTAATGCCTTATCGTAATTATTTTCATGCATGTAAACGAGTCCGATATTGTCAAAGGAAAAAGTAATGCCTTGCTGATCCCCGATCTCCTCCTGAATCTTTAAAGCATCAAATTGGTATTTCAATGCTTCGGGATAGTTTGCCTGGTCATCATGAATAATCCCGATGTTGTTGTAAGAAGAAGCGATACCTCTTTTATCACCTACTTCCTGCCGCATTTTTAAAGCTGCTAAATGGTATTTCAAAGCCTGGGGATAATCGCCGTGATTATAATAAGTGCTTCCAATATTATTGTAAGAATTAGCGATGCTTTTTTTGTCCCCGGTTTCTTCCTTAATTTTCAAAGCAGCAAAAAAGTTTTTTAATGCTTCCGGGTAATTGCCCTGGGTGGCATAAATATTCCCTATATTATTATATGAAGCGGTGGCACCCACTTTATTTTTGGTTTCTTCCCTGATTTTTAAGGCCGCAAAATTATTTTTCAATGCTTCAGTATAGTTGCCCTGTTCATCATAAATATTTGCGATGCTGCTGTAAGCCCAGGCTTTTAGGTTCTGGATTTTAGATTTGTCAGTTGCTTTTTCTGAACCGGATAGCTGATCGCATATCTTCAACGCGTCTGTGTCATTTTTCAAAGCTTCTCCGTATTTTCCAAGATTCGCTGTTGCAATACCTTTATATATATAAGCGTAGACCATTCCTGTTTTATCATTTGTCTTTGTTGCCAATGCAAGAGCTTCATTGGCAAAATATATTGCTGTATCAGGGTCATTGCTCCTGTATTCATAAGCAATCGCATTGAGTGCTTTTATCTTTGCGGTGTCCTGAGTGGTTGTTTTTAAAAGAGTAACCAGGGAATCAATCTTTCCCTGCCCGTGTTTTTGGGAAAAACATGGTACCACCAGGACGAGCAATACTACAACCAGAAGTCTTGTTTTCATGGGAGCAATGTAATGATGAATAATTACCTTTATTCTTTTAATCCTTTTGAATACACTGTCTTTGCATGCCGTCCATAATGGAGGTCATGTTAGCAGTTAAGCACTACTTTTTTTATCCTACTATTCTCAATTGGCATCACTTTGCATGCTTATGATGAATGTAAACAAACTATTGTAGATGAATGGCGATGGTTAATAACGTTAAATAGGAATCACCGTTTACGCTTTTGTTATCATGACCGATCATTATCGAATTATTTGGTCAATTATGTCCGCCGGGTTACTCTGTGAGCCTTCTGTGTTTACCGGTCACTTAACCGAGAATAAAGCGGAGCGAGGACTCGGCTTACAATAGAAACTGAACTACATGTATAATAACCCGGTTTCCGGAAAATGGAGTTTGGCAAAATACGTTTCTCGATTATCCTCACTCATCGGCTCGTTTTTATGAATTTAACGAAAGAGACCGGATTAACCTTTCACATTATCTTTATGCCGATGACTATAAAGCAACGCTGAGTCCTCGCTCCACACATGGCTTAACAGAGTGACTCGGCACGGACACAAAAAAAAGTTGGTTTGGGAAATGTAAAAAATTCTTCGTTTTCAATTTCTACTCTTTCGCCACATTCTAATTTTAATTTATGTATAATATTATTTCTGTTTAATGGAGATTCTATTGCCAATAATAAAGCCACAAGCTGCCTCATAGGTTGAATTAAATAAATTAGGCCTTAGAAAATATGTTTTTGTTGTAAACTATAAATTAATTCATTATTTATAAATTTTAGTATCCCATGTTTTTCCATCAATATAGCTGAAATATTTTGTATGGCTTGGGCAAAAAATTCTTTTTCTAACCCTTTGTTGCAATAAACATTCCCTATTAAATTGTTTCAATTTGTTTTAAAATAACTGTTGCAATTTCATTTGGATGAGCTTCTACATTAAAACTCATTACGATTTTGGTTGCATCGTTCTTTAATGTTGGCCGTCCACCAAAATATCTATTTTGATTTTGTAAATCAAACTTACCCAGTAAATTTTGTTCTGTAGTTTTCATCTTTTAAGATATTCATTTTGATTGTTTTTAATTGTTAGATAATTCCTGTTTTGATTTAGGTTGCCAAGTTGCAGAAGAGGCTACGGCCATTTAATTACCAGTTTTTTTTATTCATGAATCCAATACAAAACTAAAAGGAAAGTGCTTTACCCGCTATTTCCTTCCGAGAGATTTTTACGATTCATTTAACGAATTAATTCCTTGTTTTTTAAGTTTAGCTAATGCGTCTTTCATTGCTTTAACTTGTTCTGCTGGATGTCCTTGCCAAATTGTAATTTCTCCAACAACTTTAAATGGATGAATTGAACGATAAGATTTTGTTGGATTACCTGGGAATTTTTTATCAGTCAAATCAGGGTCATCCGCAATAGGTCCGGTTGGTTCCACTAAATAAATTCTTTCACGTCCATCCCCAAAGGCGAGTTCAGCACCCCAGATAGCTGCATCTAATGTCGCTGTCAGGAAAATATATTTCGCATTTTTTCTTTGTCCAAAGTTGGAGTTATAACCAACTTTAATAAAGTCCCCACCCTTTAGGTCAGTCTTTGTACCGTGAAAGTAAGTCTGAGAAAATGGGGTTGGACTGTGCCCATTTGATTTGCTGTTTGCAGTTTTTATTTCTTCGGTCAGTTCCAATTCCTCAAAATTTTACTGATAACTCCAAATGTCTGCCAAGACCGAGTTTAACAATTTTTTGTAGTGTCGAAATACGAACTTCTTTTATATTGTTCTCGATTTTTGAAATGTATCCGTTATTTGTTCCACACTTCTCTACTAGTTCTTCTTGGATCATTCCCTTTTCGAACCGGGCCTGCTGGATAAGAAACCCTGGTTTAAAAGATTCAAATACTTTTCAAACTTGTCATGGTTGGAGTTCCTTTTTTACCGTATTGTTCTTCAACAAATTGGTCGAACGATTTTAAATTACTTTTCTGTTTCATATTCCTTTTTTAATTTTTAGTGCCCTTTCAATTTCCGATTTTGGTGTCTTCTGTGTCACTGATAATGCTCTTAAACTTATTTTTGCCTATTGACTGTAAAAAAGCCTCTCTAAATTGCAAACCAACTGGCACTTCTGATTTACCAACCATTACGGTAGTGTTTTTGACAGCCGTTATATGTTTTCTGGAAATTAAAAAAGACCGATGCACCCGTAAAAAATCATCGCTCTCTTTAAGTAACTCTTGTTCCATTTTAGAGAAGGCAACCAATGGTTTAAGAACTTTGCCATTACTCAAAATTACCTTAGTATAGTTTTTCATTGCTTCACAATATTGGATATCACTCAACACTACGGGATAACTCATTCCTTCAGATTTAATATAAATCGTTTTATCCTGATGGAAGATTTCGTTTAAAGAATTTGTTGCCAATCTAATACTATCAATTGCTTTAAAAACAGCAATTGCAAATCGTTCAAACGAAAAAGGTTTTACCAAATAATCTATCGCATTAACTTCATAGCTGGCTACGGCATATTCGGAATAAGCCGTTGTAAAAATTATTTTAATATCCTTTTTTACCATTTTGGCCATCGCTAAACCAGTCAGATTGGGCATATTAATATCTAAAAAAATAACTTGAATCGAGCTATCTCTTGAAATCATCTCCAAAGCTTCGATTGCATTTTTACATTCCCCCGCATTTTCCAGAAACTTAATTTGTGTTACATAACCACCAATGATTTTCCTGGCTATTGGCTCATCATCCACAATGATAGATCGATATTTTTGACTGTTTTCCATTACTTTAAATGAATGCTTAGCGCAACACTGTAGAACATTTCGTCTTGATGAAAGCTTAAAGCATGCTTTTCATTCGGATAAATGACACTCAATCTTTTTTTGGCATTTTCTAATCCAATTCCCTTTTCAGTGGCGAAACTGTTTTGAGCATTTGTATTGTAATTATTTTTCACGGTAAGATTTAAAATTCCATCTTCAGAAACAATAATGCTTAGGGCAATAAAAACAGGCTCATCTACTATGTTTTTAGCATGCTTGAATGCATTTTCAATGAATATTATAAACAATAAAGGCGCTATTTGATATTTTTCAGGATCCTTAATATTGACAATGAACTGAATGTCTAAATTTGATTCTAATCGGATTTTTTCTAATTCTATGTAGTTTTTCAAATAATCTATCTCGTCTTTCAACGGCACCTTCTCTTGTTGGGTTTCATATAAAGAGTATCGCAATAAATCCGAAAGGCGAATCATTAAATCAGGTAATTTTTTAGAATTCTCTACTGCTAATCCATAAAAATTATTCATGGTATTGAATAAAAAATGTGGGGAAATTTGTGCTTTTAAATTTTCTAATTCAAAATGCAATTGCAGTTTCTGTTGCTGATTTTGCTGGTATTGGACGATAAAATTATCTTTCAAATATTTGAAAACCACCACAAAAATATAGAACAAAAAGTAAATTGGAAGATTGCTCAAAATAATCTCGTCTAGTTTTGAATTCGCAACATCGGGTATTGATTGCATCATTACTTTCATTAAAAAACTTCTTAAAACCACAAATGATACCCAAAGTAAAGTGCCTACGCCCAAGAATATAAAATATTGGTTTTTAATAATCATTTGCTTGTATAAAAACAAAGTTGAATACACAAATGCAACGAAAAACAAATCCGAAACAAGCATAAAATTTAAATAGGCTGGATAGGACAAAACAGTTATATAGTAATTTCTAAAAACATATAAAACATAAAAAATCCAAAAACAGCAATGCCAAACCCAACGGTTTTCAATGAGAATTTTGCTGATATTAAACTTTTCTGTTTTCATGAATGCTTTATAAATCAAAAGTGATTATTTTATTAATAACACGCAAACCCACCGGACGAACAGGCTGTTTCAATGACGAAACTGGATTTTTTTGAGTTCGTCAATGTTTTTTACTTTCTAACTTCAAAAATATCGATTCCATACTACGGTTGATTTTTTGAATCTTATAGATACCTAAATTCGATTTTTCTTAATCACTTAAATATTGAAAATCATGAAAAAATCAGTCCTTATTGCTATTTTATTATTTGCATTTTCTCAATCGAATGCCATTTCTTTTAAGGAAGATTTATTATTTACCGCAACCATCGATGGCATGCAGGCAATTCCCACAGTTTCAACTTCAGCTAAAGGAATTGGTAGTTTTATGCTCAACAAAACCAGAAACGCTATTTCTGTTAATATTAGCTTTGCGATGTTAAGCGGTGCTCCCGTCAATGTGAGTATTTATCAGGGAGCCGAAGGGACTAATGGTACATTGTTTCTGGATTTGACACCATTTATTTTAGGCAATAGAATTGCTACCACAATCACGGGAACGGATGTTACGGCTAACTTAGCAAAATATTTCAACGATGATTTGTATGTTCTTGTAAAAACCGTCAGCAATCCTACGGGAGAAATTCGTGGACAGATAAAACTGGAAACTGATTTGAATTTTGTAACCGATTTAAATGCTATGGAAACAATTCCTATGATAATGGTAAGTGGCGCTTATGGTTTAGGATCATTTGGTTTGTCTTTGGATAACAGTAAATTAGATTTTAAAGTAATTTGCCAGGGTTTGACGGGAGCCGTTACCAGTGCAAAATTATATTCAGGAACAATAGGAATGGTTGGTGAAGAAGTAGCCGATTTATCTTCTTTCATCAATGGCAATGTAATTACGGGAAGCCTCATTCCACCTGCATCCATGCTGGGTAATTTACTGATTGGAGAAATTTATTTAAATATTACAACAGCTGAGAATCCTACGGGGGAACTGAGGTCCCAATTGGTCAATTACAAAGGGCTTATGTTTGATGGTATTTTAGATGGCGCACAAATGGTTCCTCCGGTTACAACTCCAGCTCAAGGAGTTTGTGTAATTCGTTTTAGCCCGGATTTAGCAACCATGTATTATGATATTGTTGTTGACGGTGTGCCCTCATCAATAGATTATTGTCATTTGCATATAGGAGAATTTGGTCAACCTTATAATAGTTCCTCGTATCAGGTAGACTTTACTTCTACTATTAATGGTAATAGAATCAAAGGAACAAAAACTGATATTAGCGAAATAAACAAAGACTATCTTTTAACGAGTAAATTAACACTCCTGATCCATACTGCCGATTATCCTCAAGGTGAAATCAGAGCGCAAATCGTGAGATATGCCCGCGAAGGCTTTACCATAAATCTCGAAGGACAACAAGTGGTGCCGGCAGTTACAAGCGCGGCCTATGGCTCTGGAATTGTGTCAATAAGTCGGGATGACGAGAATGCCCATTATAACTGGGTTGCAGGAAATTTGAGTACTACACCTACTGATGGTCATTTCAAAAATAATGTTGTTGGACAAAATGGATCGGTAATTTATCATATGGGATCGGCAATGAGTGTTGTTGGAAATAATGTCTCCGCAAATGGTTTTTGGAAAAGTTCGGACAGCATTCCTTTTCTAAGTATCAATTCCGCTCAATTTTCTGCCGACAGTGTGTATTTAGACGTTCAAAATAACGCTTTCCCGGACGGTGAAATCAGAGGCCAGGTTTTAGATGATTATGTGAATTATACATTGGCAACGAATAGTAATTTTTCAAATTTTGATTTACTGATTTATCCTAATCCAAGCGCAGGAAAAATAATGATATCTATACCTGAATTTAAAAATACGAAAGCCAAAATTGAAGTCTTTGACCTTTTAGGACGCACCACTTTTAGTGAAGAGTCTTCAAGTATTGGATCCTCTGAATTGAAAATAGATTTGAGTACTTTATCAAAAGGGAATTATATCCTGAAAGTTTCAAATAATAATCAGTTTACAACTAAAAAAATCACTTTAAATTAAATTTTAAAACAAAAAAGAAGCCGTCTCAAAACTGAGGCGGCTTTTAATTTTAGATTTAACCTGAGTTCTTTTTGCTTTTTGTTGTCAGGTTTTAGGACTTCTTGATTCTTACTCTTATGAATATAACCTTCTATTTGTCTGCCTTTCCAAGCCGTGATTTTTGCCCATTCAAAATTGTCCTCAAATTAAAATAGAAAAAATCGTCTGTGTAAAGTGTGTCAACTACTTTAAAGTCCTTATCCGGTCCACTGCCAACATTTGTAAATCCGTCTTGGTAAATTAAATATAATAGCAGGTTTGCTCTCTGCAAAAAGTGTTACTGAGCAGGCAATGACCAACTCTTGATAATTCTATTCCGTTTTTATTTGCCTGATTAATAAAGTCCTGCATAATTCCCGTCGATATTTTGATGGTTTCCTGTCTTTAAACAATGACCGCTAGCATTTTGCGGCTTGGCGTTGTGGCGGATTTTTGCATTAATTGTAATCACTACTATTTAATCTGACAGACAGTGGACTTTTTTTGTTGGATGTGGAAAACGCGAAAAGCGTTTACCACATCATAATAATAGTAAAAAATCATGA